>NZ_SNYJ01000008.1:135844-192098 GCF_004363045.1 Aureibacillus halotolerans | reverse complement strand
GCAACTATCATTATACAGGTTTTGGGGAGGTGCTCTATTTTTTATGTGGTTTTACTCTTAGAGCCGTATGGGTTCGGAGTTATGAAATTGATTCAATTTACTAGTCAATACAATAGGGCTCATTCTATATGTTAAGAAGTTCATCTTTTTTCTGAGTATCTTCGAATTGAGCAACATCTTCAAAATTAATTCCTAATACTAAAAAGACTTTGTCATAAATTTTAGTGGTGATCCCGTCGTTTCCACCTTCAATCCGATAGATCGTTTTGACACCTACCCCTGCTCTTTTAGCTAATTCGACTTGCGATAGATTTTCTCTAATTCTTTTTGCGAAGACTAATTTCCCAAACACTAATGCCATAGAATTCCCAGATGGTTTTAGTGAAGGGTATTTTTCTTCAAGATTTTGTTTTAGCTTAAAAACATCTGTCATGATAACCTCTCCTTTACGGATTAAATTGTGTGCCTTGAGTCTGCAACGACTTAAAGATGTCATACGCTCGATCTCGGAATTCATCGGTAGGATCGACATCACTTTTCCTTTTCTCAAAGGGGAAGGTCAAACAATAGTAAAGCTTATTTTCGTGATATTTCGGAAAAAAGATAATGCGAAAATGCCAATTAAAATTAGCGATACTGAGACGCAATTCAAAGATTGGACTTCTTCTCAAAGCTTTTACTAATCGAAAGGTCTGACTATAAGTTTGTTTATCTACTTTAACTTCCAAAGTCGTTGTTGTCGGAGTCTCTTCAACGCTATTATTTGATGGTAAAATTTTCTTAGGTACCGTTGCTAAATATTCTAGCGCCTTCATAATGAAAAGATATTTCACTTTGTCAACGTGACTATTCAATGCAGTTTCAGCAAGGATTTCCAAGTAATCCTGAAGTGGCTTTTCGCCGTTTTCATCAGACATTATTATGACGTTAGCTGTAGTTATTTCCATTGATCATATCATATATACGCTTAATTGTTAATGGATTATCACACAATTTCGGCTATATATGACCTATCCTCCTTTTCATTAGTGGCTCAACCGGGTCATCGATGGCAAAGAAAACATTGTCGTGAGCGGCATTAGTCGATTCTACGCTTTTACGCAGTGATACCAAGTGTAGAGATCTTGCATATATAACAACAATAAACATTTTGTCTCATTATTCTGACTCCTTATTATATTAGTTCTTTTGACAGAAGAACACAACTCCATATAGCATCCTGTATCAACTTTTTTTCTATTAAGATTTAAAGATCCTATTCATAACTGTTAACACAAAAAAGCACCAACCCCTTGTCGTTCTAGGGTTGGTGCTAATTCTTGACGTCCCAGGAGGACGTAATCCTAGTCCGCTAGAGCCCTGATGTATAAGGGCTTTACGGTCTTCTTGTGTAAAATCTGTGTAAAAAAATTATAGTTCGTGTAAAACATCAACATACTCAGCAAACTCTTCTTCGCTCAAATCGCCATTGAGCTGTATTAAAATATTATGATGAGCAGCTGTCCAATTAAACAGCATCCCCATCGACTCAGCAAGTCCCTCATAATACTCTTTCATTTCGTCAAGATCTTCTTGATCACTGTAGCTAAATATCTGGCCACCTTTGTCCTCGCCTAATGAAGGGATGCTAAACTCCACACTCTTCTCAAACTTGTTAGGTGCTAAGCCTCTGAATTCATTCTTTGGCTGGTCCTTTACGTCCTCTACTTCTAGTCCTGCCTCTTGCCATGCTTTGATGACTACATCAGGCTCAATACTACGACCAGATGCAGTAGAGCTACAGGCGGTGAGCAAAAGCAATAGGCATGCCAGTGTAAGTTTGAGCTTCACTATTTTTGTACCTTAACGTCGTTAAAACGGAAGTCTTCAAAGCCTGGTCTTAGTAGGACGTTCACTTTATCAACCCCAGGAATAGGCTCAAAGAAAATTACACTCTCGGCACTCACGCCTGGTTGAAGAGTTCCTGATGCGTGGGCGACATCGTTTCCATACCAACGATCAAAATTAAAGCTTTGATCAAAGTCATACTGTTTACCGTTAGCGACAATAGTTGCAAGGCTTTCTGCCACTCTCATTTCCTCGCCACTCTCATTATAATACGTCACATACAACCTCAACGAATCCTCATCCTGCACAACCTTATCCAGCTTTACATACTGATTAACATTCGTAGCCTCCCCACCAGATGACGGCAGAGCAGATCCAACACTTGCAATGTTAACGGTCCTACTAGCCTGGTCCCACTTAACATCAGCGCCAAGCATCTCGGATACGGCTCTCAATGGTACGTACGTGGTGTTGTCAATCAACTTTGCATCAACTGGAGCAGTACGGCCGTCCACTTTTACTTTGATAGCACTTGCAGCAAAAGCACCAGCTGAAAAGATCACCAAAGCAGCCACAGTCAACAACACGATATTTCTTAATTTCTTCAATTTAAACCCTCCCTTATGTATTTGTGGCAATTTTACCATATTTACGCATATTACCGCAGGATAGTTTCAAACTTTTGTCAGGTGTGTGATGTACGAAATGGTCACATACGTATGATCAATATCCACGGTCATAAAGGTGTCGCAGATATTTTTCGGTACGCCAGTTACCTCATGATACTGTCCGTCTTCTGCGGTCCAGTGTCTTGCGTGGAGAACGTATTTTTCTTTTGCTGCATGGCGCAGCAGTTCGTAATGCTCCTGTGCAAGTTCATCTACTATGTTAGGGCGTGGTTGTCGTCTTACTTCATTATAGTGTTTGCGTAGATCATTCCTTTGCTCAGGGAGGATAAAATTTTTATCCCAAAGAATGTGCCCGAAATTTGCGTACTCTCTTGGATCTCGTTTTGCCATTTAGCTTGTCTCCTTTTACGAACGTTTGTTCTTAGTATAAAGGAGACTGAAATAATTTACAAATAAATTTGCCAAACCACTTTACACGCGATACCGCGCATGGTATATTATTAACAAGAGGCGCGATAACGCGCATAAGACGAAAAGGAGCTGATCAAATGAATGTCATGAAAAGAGCTTGGGAAATCGCGCGTGAAGGTGTTGTAAGATTCGGTGGCAAGGTTGTTGAGTATTTTGCAGAGGCATTGCGCATGGCATGGGCAGAAGCTAAACGTCCTAAAAAAGCAGAATTTGTTACATCCGCTGGTAGCCGTAAGCACAAGTCATGGGTCGCTAAAATCACAGGCAAACATGCACGTTTTAAATTTGATCGCTCCTTTGTAAAAGAAGTAAAAGAGAGCTGGGTTGAAAAGTTTTTCTTGCTTAGTGGTGGTTTGTACGAGGTCTGTGACGGTGGCGAACGTCGCTTTATCCTAGTCACTGGCGCAACCGTCAAGGACGTGCAAGAGTATGAGGTAATGGAGGCGATCGCTTGAGCCACACCATTGAGATCGCAGAGGGCAGCCGCAAACATAAAACGTGGGTTGCGAAGATCATCGGGCCCAGCAAAGAGTTTAGGTTTGACCGGTGGCTAGTCCCTCAAGACAAAGGCAACACCAGAGCCACAAAAAAATTTACGTTAGCAGACGGCTTTTACGACGTGTGTGACATGGGCGGACGGAGATACATCAAAGTAGTGGATGGTGTTGCAGAGCCAACCACCGCGGCAGAGATCCACAAGGCAATAAAAAACAACCAAATATGAGGAGGAATTACAATGTATAAAGGGATTGAGCAAGCAACTAAGGAGTTTAACACGTGGGAGGGTGCAGCATCCATCTTTATCGACGTTGAGGACCACGATGCATGGTGTGTCGTTAAAGATGAGGCGTCTTACAATAGCGACTCAGTGATCCATCTGATCAGCAAAAACGATGTTGATGATCGTTTTGAGGCATACCCTGCTGAGGTTCTTTCTCAGCTCGCAGAGGCAAAGGAAAAAGCACTTGCAGACGGATACGAAGCTTGGCAGGTCAATCAAATCTATTTATTTGCAGAAATCATTTACTAGGAGGAATTGTCATGACAAGAGACGAAAAGTTTGGACGTGTCTTAGCCATTGCTGATGTGCTAGGAGAGCGCACTTTACCAGCTAACAAAGCGTCAATCAGCAGCCGTTACTCAGGGGATTTTGCGCGTCACCCTGAGAAGGTGCTCAAGTGGATACATGAGGAGCTTATAGCGTACAACCACAATTGGGGCGACAGGGAAATGTTGCTATTTGAGTACCTAGCAGATGAGATTGCAGGGCTTGAGACAGACGAGTTTAACAACACTCCTTTGTCGGGCAAATACCTACAGGCGGTCATGTCAAAACGCGCGGAGTTAAACAACTTAATCAGCGCGGACCAAGCAGCAAAAAAGTGGGATATGCACCCGAGTACGGTAAAAAACTATTGCGCAAAGGGGAAAATCATCTCAACTAAGATCGGTAAGACATGGGTGATTGATGGGATGCAACCTAACCCAAAAGGGATTGTTGATGAGGAAGATGAATAAACTACATGACTCTATCATATTAATCTGATAAATTAACATAAAGTTCTACTGTCGCACTCCTTGTGGGTGCGTGGATTGAAATTTTATGCTTTGGCTCTGTATCCGAATAGTGAGTAAAAAAGTAAGCACCCAGCCCCTTGACCGGTTGGGTGCTTATTATTGTGCTTATCTCACTTTCCCAAACTTACCTGTGCTGCCCTTACGCTCGTTCCCGATCTCAAACAACCCAGTTGAGGCAAGACCAGCAAAACCCCCTGCCCACAGTCGAGCCGTCAGATCAAGACCTTCAGCAAATGGATATGCGGCCGCACCAACCAACACACCCAAACACAACGCAATCAAAGGCACGTAATTCTTAGACAGGTGCGGTACAGCTGTCTTAATGATCTGTGTCAATGCAGTAACAACCCCGACCAATACGCTTGCAAACAACAATACTTCATTCATTTTATCCACTCTCCTATAGATATTTAGGCATCTGTGCAGCTGCCCAAGCTCGTTGTCCATCTGACTCTTTGAGTAAGGTCGCTAAGTAAATCACCTGGTTGGTGTCCACATAACGCTCAAGCTCTTGCTTCGCCCAGAGCCTCACACCTCGATCATCTTTTTCAATCAATGTCTTCAAATATTTAACCTGGTTCGGATCGATCAACAACCTATCACCTGTGCAGTTAAAAAACTTCTGCAACATGCCATAAGCCCACGATTGTTGTCCGTCTGAGCCACCCTCAAGCAACTCGGCCCAATACAACACCTCATTGCCTTGGTCAGCTGTTATTGCCTTTTGTTTCGTACTGAGATTGAAGTACTCAGCAACACTCTCAGCAATGGACTGCCCTGCTTTCTCGAGAACATCTGTGTCTCTCAGCTTTTTTATATCAATGCTTGAATCCATGTAACCGCCCTCAGTTAAAATGGCTGGCATCCTGGACTCACGAAGCATGTGAAAATTAGCTTTCTTCAACCCTCTATTACGCAAGCCATAAGCACTCAACAACCCACCCTGTACGATCTCAGCAAGGCGCTCGGACTCTGGAACATCAGCCGAATACGTATACGTCTCTGTGCCTGTCCAGTCACCCCAATCGCCTGTGTTGGCGTTGTGGTGGACACTCACTAATGCATGAGCGCCCCAGTCGTTTGCTTTGCGTGTCCTTGCGGATAGCGGCACATCAATGCGACCTGTTTCATCGTCCAGTCTCAGCACCTCAACACCCTCGTAAATGCGCAGGTGTTTGATTGCGGAGTTAACTACGCAATTGTTAAATGTCCACTCACGCTCGCCATCTGGTGTGCGCTTGCCTGGTGTGTTGACTCCATGACCTGCGTCCAATGCAATCTTTACCATCGTACAAACCTCCCTGTCATACTGAGTTAAATTGTGTTGCTCGATCAATTTGTTGAGCTTGGACGGGTAGTTGACATCGGTTGCATAGCCAGCGTCCTTGACCGCTTGTGTGGCACGCTTGTAATCGGCTTGGTTGAGTACATCCTCATAACGGTTGAAATCCTCCCAACCCGTGCCGTGTGTGTATTTATGACACAGATCAATCACACAGCCCTCGTAGGTGTCATAGCTCCGAAAGTCTGCGTTGATGTAGTAGACTGAGCCATCAGGTCGTTGCTCTGCGGTGCGTTTGGTGTACGTTTCTCCAGTCCAGTTACTAGCCTTGATGCCAAATAAGTTGTTGGCTTTGGTTGCTAAATCTGACGTGCCCCAGGCTGACTCAAGTATTCCTTGCGCTAAAATTAACGACGGCAAAACGCCGTTTAAACGACCATGATTGATCGCAAACGGCGCTAAGGTTTTTATGAAATTGGTCATGTGCTTAGCCTCCTATTAAGGTGTTGGTGGTATCAAAAGCACTGCTGCGATAAATCCGACGACTGCGGATATGATGCCACCCACAACTGACCCAACCATTACTTTTGTTAGCATCCTACGCACCCATTTGGAATCTCCTTTAATCTCTCCCACATCGCCCATGAGTGTGTTAAAGCGTTCGTCAGTAACGGCTGCGTGTCTTTCTAAAAGCCCCACACGATTGCTGATCTCTTTCACATCACCTTTTAGATCAGAAATCTGATCTGTGTGCTGCGTGACAGTTGTTTGTAGAAAGTTGTCTACCACTGGTGTGACCTCCTCACTAGACATGACGTTGCCCCCTTTCTCTTTTAGGCATAAAAAATACGCCCTATTCGGCGTTGGTTTGTTCGGCTTCGAGTGCTGCTCTTACTTCGTCGATAACAGATGAATGTACCATTTTGACTCCAGTTCCTGGCTCAAGACTTCTCAACCCTGCTTTAACCAAAATAATGTACATGTTGACAAATTCAGCTTTTGCCATTGCTATCGCCTCCCATTGTCATTACCATCTCGTAGAGTGCAGCCATCGTTAAAGTTTGCTGTAGTTGATCTTGTTGGAGCTTTTCATAATCAGCGACCAGCTCGGATTGATCTGCGTTGGCTGTGATATACGTGATGATTTCATCCTCGGTTGCTTCTAAAGGCAACTGTGCTTTGGTGATAAAGATGCGTCGTTCTTGACCGTTTGTTTCGTAGTTAACGACACGTTTGCTAAAGTGTTCGGGTAATCTCTTGGTCACGCCGAATGGTGCTTTATACTGTAGACTGCTTTTCGTGATTACGATGTTCATACTGCCACCTCTTCTGTTATGATTTCGTCTTCTGTGATAATTTCTTCATCAATAAAGACATACGGTTCGCCGTCCCACGACTCGCCCACTTCACGCTCCACGCCTTTGATGCCCCAATTTTGGATAGATGGATGGTCATCATTACGTGTGCCAATTATTAGTGCTTTATATACTCCTGCCGTTTCGCAAGTAACTAGCAATTTGTCACCAACCACTTTTCCGTATGCTCTGCCAAAATGCTCGTGTGGATTTACCCAAACATCCACGTCCACATTTAGATGCTCAAAATAATCAGGTAACTGGATCTCAACCGTTTCTCCGTCTGCTGTCGCCTCGGCAGTGCGCCTGTAAAGTGTGTCGCCTGCTGTCGGCGATTCCACCGCACCATGTCTAATTATGTGAGTGTCTCGTTTTTCAGGCTTTGGATGGGGTATTTCAAAGTTTTTAGATCCTTGAACTATAAAACTCCCAGCCACTCCAACACTGGAGTTTCTGTCTCCTAGCCTCACGTCATCATCGTTAGGTGCAGATGCCTCGTATCCGATAGCTGTTGAGCGTCTAGACCTCGCCCATGTTGAATATCCTAGAGCGGTAGAGCCATCCCTTTCAGCTAATGCTATATTCCCTATTGCGATAGATGGCAGGGTGCTACTTGTTGTTCGTGACTCTGACCCATATCCTATTGTGATGGATTTACCTTGAGCTACGATGTCGTATCCTAATGCAACTGCCCCGAATGCCGCTTCGGCGCGGTATCCGATTGCCACTGAGCTAGATGCTGCTGATGCCCCATTTCCTATTTCAACATTATTAGCGTTCAATCTAGAATTTATTTCTTGGGTATCGCTACTCACCGTCCCGATCAACGTTTCCAACGCCTCGATCGCCGCCCTAATATCCGTATGATCATGAGGTGTCGATGCAATTACACCACAAACGCTGTTCTCATAACGCTCATCAGTAACATCACCTTGCTCAATAAAGGACTTACCAGCGTTTATGCTCACCTGAGCCAACGACAACTCCCAAACGTTATCGTCCCTCTGCAAGCTAGGCGGTACAGGAGCGTCCGCAAACTCGCCAGCTTTTACGTAAATGGCTATGTTCCGTGCCTCAATACTTAAATCCAACTTGACCACAATCCTGTCAATCCGTGATCTGCTTGAGCTTGCATTGAGGTGCGTCAAGCTAATCTCTTCATTCTCGACATACAAATGGTAGCCTCGCAGGTTCGCAGTCCCTGGACGCACTCTCACGCTCATGTCTGTGCCTGACGCAAGTACCTGCAAAGTATCATCAGGTTTATACTCCACACCGTCCGTCATCAGCGTTCGAAAATACTGTGCGTACCTGTCAGCGCTGTATGTCCGTTCATCTGTTTCGGTACTGTCAAAAAAACCAAACTCTATAGTCATCTTCTCACCTCTTGTTTAATTCTTTCTATTAGAGTGGGTGCCGTAATTCCAAAGGTTGCTTCAAGTTGTACGTCACCTGTCTCATAGATTTCTGTGATCTCAGTGATGCGCTGGTTAAATCTGACGCCCCACTCACGGTCGAACACGGTCACGATGTCACCTAGATCGTAGTCTTGTCTGTAGACTAGGTTGGATCCACTTAAAGCCGCTTCGAATGATTCGACCCGTGCAGCTTCTTCTAGCTTTTCAAGTCCGCGCGTACGTAGCAGCTCTTCATATTGAGCATTCGTCATGCCCTCTTCTTGCTGTAGATCTCTTGCATCCACAAACAACTCTCGTCGTTCAGTGCCGTTTACATTACCAACTGTGACAATCTTACGTTCAACACCTTCTCCAGCACCTGCCACAAGTGCCACATTTCGATAGCTGAGTTTTGACCGTGTTAAGATGCGGTTTTTGAGATTGTTGCGCTCGATGCTAAAGATCGCTTTGGACAACACATCTTGCTCTTCTGTTAAGTCTCTTCCAGGCGCACACTCAAACGCATAGTTTTTATTGCTCGTATCTGCTCGTATGCGCCAACCAATACCAGATACTCGGCTGATCGACTCGACTTCCTCAGCCAACCCTTTATACCGTGTCTGTTTGGCAACATTGTCACCTCTGCGTTGGTCAGATGTAATAACTAGACTGTCTATAGGTCTGCTACTGATCGCATTGGTTTGCACAAGACGTTTCATGGCGCTTTCAGCTGGCAGAGTAAAAGTATCGTATGCCTGGTTATTAGGTGGGTAGGTAATGCGGCGCGAGAGCCAGCCATCTAAAGCCGTCCCACGCACCACGATAGAGCCACCATTTGAATCATGCATTTGCACGTAATCAATCTCTGCTGCCTCTGCGCTGTTGCCCACAATGTAAATTAAATTGCCCTCAACTAAATGCTCCACCCCAGCCTCACCAGTCGCACAGTGTAGCTCAAAAGAGCCGATGCCGTGCCAACTGCGACGCCAGATAAGTGAGCTGTATACCTCAACGTCACCCAAAAAGTTAAATGCTCTATCAATCACTCGGATCGTAGACACCAGCTACACCCCCAAATAACGATTGCGGTACTCAATGAGGACGCGTGTTTTTGTACTATCGTTGTTGCTGTTGTAACTGATCTTGTTTTCGCCTTTCACAAGCTGAAAAAACACGGTGTCCAGGTCGATGTAGTTAAATGCGTTTTCTCGTGTGCCGTCACCTCGGACAATAGTTACACTCTTGTTGCCAAACGACGTATCAATGTACAAAATGTCGTTGTCCGCAAGCTCTCGATTAACGCGTATGTGCTCGCCTGTTGTCCTATTTGTAATGGTCGGGTTACTGGCTGGACCAATAAATGTTATTTTGATTGGCACCTCGTAAGCACTCTTATTAATAAAGGTTTTGAGTGCTGCACGTTGGCTAAACATATTAGGGAATTTGACTGGAAACATGAACTTACCAGAAATATAGCTCATCTCAAGTCTAGTAACGGTTGCATCTTGCCAAAGAGGATCAGGGCACATGAGCGAGATAAAAAACATTTGGTACGGCTGTCCTTGTCGGTCAGGAAAATCAACCGTCTCCACAACCGCATCAATCTCTTTGACACCGCCAGCGTATTCGTAGCGTAACCTTCCCAAACCATCATTAGGATTTAACACCGTGGTCAACCTAGCCCTTCTCTCATATATCTCATTTAAATTGTTGCCCATCACCGCACCTTCGAGCGACAAGTAGCGAGGCTCTAACGTACTGCCTCTGTAGGTAACGCCCATTTGAGTAGGTGCTTTATGGGTAAAAAATGTTGCTGTCGGGCTACCTGCCCCCTCAATCTTGGATACAAAAAAAGGCGCTGAGGTGGATAGGACCACGCTCTCGCCAGTTGTTTTGTTTGTATAAGTTAGTCTGCGCATGATCTTACCCCCACTCTAGCGCTAGTTTTTGAGATTGTTGTTTTAGTAGCCTGGCATTTTCTGAGGCGTTTAATGGTGTCGGGCTGTTGATCGTCACGTTTTGCGTCACGTTGACACCGCCACCTCCTGCAGCTAGTCGACCGCCTGGTGAGTTCGGCACGTCTGGTAAGGCAGCTTTCGCAAAATCTCGAGACATACGAGCAACTGAGGCAATCTTAGACTGCATGCCTAGTACAAAGCCGTCGCCTGTGTGCTCACCAATTTGGAACGTTTTACGAGATGGTGACTTGACCTCCAGGCTCCGTCGTAATTCCTTGTCAACCGTTCGTCCGATCGTTCTCATGGACGATGCGACTTTAGCTTCTTTTTTCTCGATACCATTTACCAGCCCGTCAACGATGTCGCCCCCGATATTAACCAAGTTAATGGATTTCAAAAATGCGATGATGCCGTTTGGACCATTCCACGACTCTGTAAAGATGTTCTTGATGCCATCAATACGCTCGCTAAACACATCTGTCAGTGTGCCCCAAACAATGTCCCAGGCTTCGTTAAGATCCGTGCCAAGTTCATTCGATTTCTTGACCATGTCAATAGCAAAAAACTCAAACACATTAAACATCTCGCCTGTCTGAGTGTTCACGATCTCCAGGTGCTCAGCGTATTGATCTCTCGCTTCATCGACTACACCCTTGTGCATACCTTCCGCGGATGTGATCGCTTCGTCTTTTTGTCTCTTAGCGTCCGCAATCAAAGCTTCGGCTTGCTCTTCCGTGATCGATCCAACTTCATCACGTTGTCGCTTGATCTCCTTGACCACTGCTGCATATTGCTCCTCAGCTGCTTTAGTAGATTCGTCGCGCTGTGTGGCAGACTGTTTTATGATCTCCTGGACCTGTTCTTGCGTGAGCCTGGTCGCATCGTCTTTGAGTTGCTCAAGGATGGCTGTTTGCTCTTTTGCGGATTGTGAAAAGTTTGTTACCGCGTCCTCGATCATCTGCTTTTGGATCTCGTCAATCTGTTTGCGCTCTGTTTCCGTGAGTTCACGCTTTTCTCTCGCTGCAGTTTCAAGGATCTCCTGGACTTTGTTTTGTGCTTCTTGGATCTCCTTTTTCCACGCCACGTAATGCTCATTGAGTTTTTGCAGCGCTTCTTCTTCCTCTTCTTTGGTGAGCGCTTCCGATTCATCAAAGAAATTCTTCATCTGTAACAGTTGCTCTTGATGATTGGTATTAAGGATGTTTAGTGTCTCTGTCGCCATCTGATCAAACACGCCTGTTATGGCTGCGGCTGATTCCTCTGCGACTGGTTTACCCTCAAGCATAAGTCTCTCAAGTTGGAACGTCGCTTGATCGGATAGAGCCATAAATCCATTGACTGCTTGCTCTGTCGCATCTGACACTCCATCGCCAAAATCTCTTACAACAGGTGTCGTTAAAGCAACTTGTTCACCAAAGGATGCGGTTCCCTCTGATAGTGCATTGATCTTTTCGAGGGCTACGGTTGACGCCGCACCAATACCGCCGATGTCTGGAAGGCTATTAATCACGCCACCACCTGCAGCATCGTCACCTGCGCCACCGCCAGAGCCACCTTTGCCTTTGCTTCCTCTTTCGACATTGGTTAAGGATTCAATACGTTTCTCAAGTGCATCAAGTGCGGTAATCTGTTCTTTAACAACTGGCGCCAAATTAAGCGTCTCACCAACAGCTTCTGCAACGGTTCGTTTTTGTGACTTAATGCCCTCCGTCAAACTCTCTGCAAAAGACTGTCCTGCGTCTTGCCATTTTGGATTGTAGGTTTCGAGCAGTTTCACAATGTCGTCCTGGTTCTTGCCAATGAACATCTTTCTTGCTTCTGCCTGGAGCGCTTCCTCTTCTGTGAGAGCTTTAAAATGTTCAGAGATCGCTTTTTTCTCGTCTTCTAGCGACGTCACCACAACATCTAGCTTAGACTTTTCGATCTCCTGTTTATTCTCCAGCTCTGTTTTGAGAGCCTCACGCTTTTCGTCAGCAGCAGTACGTATGTCCTCAATCTCCTGACGTAAACCTTCTTTCCGGATCGTGCGTTGCTCAAGCATTTGGCGACGTTCATAGTTCGCTACTAGCTCATTAATCTCTTCCTGCAGCTTCTTGCGCTCATCCGCTGTTTCGGCTTGTGATCTTCTTTTCTCTAGCTCGGATTTTCTGTTCTGAAACTCCTGTTCTCGTAGCGCTTTCTCTTCTTCTTCCGTCTTTTTGTCGATTCCATCTATCTCGTCTTGGAGAGCCTTAACTTGCTTGTAAGCCTCTTCGTCAATGAGTTTTAGCTTTTCCGCATACTCTTTGTCGTAGATCTTGATGCGCTGTTCGCTTGCTTCTCGCTCGGCATCAACTTGTTTATCAAGTGCTTTTGTCTGTATCTTCTCTGCTTCTTCATATTGAGTTCGTAACGCGTCCACAATAGCCGCGCCGATACGATTGAGCTGGTCAATGTTCTTTTCCATTTCGCTCTTGACTGATTCAGCCATCTTTCGAACAGTCTCTAGGACGCTAGGTGTGCCCTCTTTTATACCGTCCTCATAGCCCTCTGTAGTATTTTTACCATAGCCCTTAAACACGCGGCTAGGAGAAAAGATTTGAAGGATGGCCGTAAAGGTACTAGCGATACCATTTGCTAGGCTGATGACCGCATTTGTAATAGGCGCAAAGCCAGCCAGTAAGCCGTTTAAAAGTCCACTCGTAATATCAAGCCCAAACCCTTGAAACATACTAGCCATACCACTAAAAAGACTACTAAACATGTCGCCAATCGCTTTGAAGTACGTTACAAACGATTCCCAATTGGATACGACAATTAAAGCTACACCACCCAATGCGAGTAACGCAGCTGTCAGCCAACCGATCGGATTGGATGCAAGAAACGCCATCAACCCACCAGCAGATGCGATGGATGCGGATAAAGTGCCAAACGTAGCAACAATTGAGCCGACAGATGCAGTAACCGCACCAAGACCAATAAGCACAGGACCCATTGCGGCAGCTAGTACGCCAGCTACAATGATGACCGATTGCATGCTCGGATCAAGTGCCGCAAACCAATTAGCTAGGTTCTCAATCGTGTTGAGCAAAGGTTCCATTGCGTCAAGTGTCGAGAGTAATGCAGGTATGAGCGCATTGCCTAGTGTGATCCCGACATCCTTGACACGGTTCCAAAGAATTTTTAACTGGCTTGCTGTTGTTGCGTAGCGAGTCTCAGCTTCTTTGGTCAGTGCTGTATTTTCTGCCCAGGCTGTTGTCGCCGTATCTAGTGTGCCACTTAAAAGGTCACCTGCGTTGGCAAGGCGTAGCAAGGAGTCACGTACACGGATCTCAGACAAACCAAGCTCCTCAAGCACGCCGAACACATTGCCGCCTGACTTGCTGATACGATCTAAGCCCTCAACAAACGCTACAATCGCTTGAGCCGCATCCTCTTTAAAGGCTTTGCTAAACTCTGCACTGGACATGCCAGCGACCTTGGCAAACATTGCAATCCCTTCGCCGCCCATTGCGACGGCAGAACCGATGTCGACCATAACCCTACTAATAGCAGAGCCCCCAGCCTCGACTTCGACGCCAACAGATGCTAGTGCGGCAGAAAAGCCTAATACCTCTGCCTCGGTCAAGTTAATCTGTGCCCCTGCACCAGCGATACGTAAGCCCATGTCCACGATCTCTCGCTCAGTTGCAGCAACATTGTTTCCCAAGTCAACGACCGTGGAGCCTAGCCTGTCAAACTCTTGTTGAGGCATCTTTGTAATGTTTGCGAGTCGTGCTAAAGAGGTTGCCGCCTCATCGCTCGTCATGTTAGTGGCAACGCCTAAATCAACCATCGTACGCGTAAAATCTAGCAATGCTGATTTTTGCACGCCTAGCTGACCTGCCGCTTCGCCGACTCGTGCAATCTCTGTGGCGGCAGCAGGAATCTCTTTTGCCATATCTCGAATGCCTTTTTCAAAGACTGCAAACTCAGCTGCCGTTGCATCGACGGTTTTTTTCACGCCAGCGAAAGCTGTTTCAAAGTCAATTGCTGTTTTGATGCTACCTGCTGACAACGCCGCAAGAGGTAACGTCACGGCTGTGGTCAGTGATCGACCAGCTGCGCCCATCGTGTCGCCGACTCGTTGCATTCTGCCTCCAACTGTTTGCATGGTGGTGGATAGTTTGTTCCATGAGTTGGTTTGTTTGGCAATCTGGGCATCGGTACGTTTTAGCGCACCCTCCATTTGCCCTAGCTCGGCTTGTGCTTTGTTTAGTCGGATGGCCAGGCGCTCCGTTGCGGCCGCATCCGCACCTTTTTTGGTGGCTGACTCTGAGTGTGCTTGCTCTAGCTGTTTTACTCGTGTGCGCTGGATGGTGATCTGTTTGTTCAAGCCGATTGATTTTTGTCGCAGACCTTCAGTTGAGTTACCAAACTTATCAAATTTGCTCGCAGCCGCATCAAACTCGGACTTTGCAAGCTTCATCTGCCTGTTTAGCTTGGACATGCCCTCTGTAAAGCCAAGACTGTCTAAGCCTAATTTGACGACTAAATTACCAACTTCTTCACGCATAAATTTTGTTCACCCCCTGCCTAGAAAAAGACGTCCTCTGCAAATGCTTGCTTTGGCTCGTTGTAATCCTTGTCGTTCAATTTCCTGTAAACACGCAAAAGAGCGAAGATTTTCCGTGGCGTTGATCGCCAGAAAGTGTCCTCGCTCATGTTAAGTACCTCGGTCGATTGGTATAGCAAAAGAGCCCAATCCCACATGGATTCGTTGGGATCAGGCTCTACTTGTTTTTTGTGTCAGACTCATCGGCTTCGGGGAGTGCTGCGGTGATGGCGTCAGTAATTTTTGTAACTATGCCCTCAAGTTGGTTGGGAGCAATCATCGCACCGACTTTTTTAGGTGTGAGTGTTTCATCCTCGTGGATTAGAGCCGCCCACAACATTGCGCGAGTGGCTTTGATAGAACCAGAACTGATTTTGTTCATCGCTTCTTGGAAATCACCGTACTCGTCCTCTAGCTCACAAAAGGCGTTCATGTCAAAGACCAAATGGCGTGTTTTGTCCAACTCTATAGGCACTCTCTTAATCCTTACATCGTTCTTAGCCATTATTAAAACCTCCATGTTTTAAATAATTTCAGGGTCTGGTATATTTCCATGTTCATGTTCCAGTTGCCACGGATCACAAGGCTTTTGCTCTTCGTTATGACATAGGTGATATCGGATGCGGTACCACTTGACCGATTTCAACGAGTCTACTATTTCAGTAACGCATTGTTCTTTTGTTTTTGATGTATCGTACTCTTTAATTTCGATCCCTGAAGGACTATAAACCTCGAATGAATGTATCATCCAACAATCACTCCCTTTACAGGCTGATAGTATCGCCATGTAGCGCCTGCAATAAAGCCGTGGATTGGGTTGGTTGCATCATCATCAACAAGAGTCGTACCTTCACAATCGTCCATGTTGTAGCTAGCGATGGGAGTTGAATCTCCCCAGAACCTCACGTATTTAAAAATCGCATCTGTATAGTATTGCGCTGATGCAGAATCTTTGCCTATATACAGATCGCTATTGCTGAGCGCTCTGGCAGGAGTTGTAGTGCTCGCTACTACTTCACCATTGACGACAAGTTGCCTATCTCCACCATCTGCAAGCTGTACAACTATACGCGTCCACTTGTTTAGCGGTATCGTGTAGCCTGTATCCCACCTGGTCGATAAGCCACCCCAACTGATAATCAAGGTGTTTCTTTTATCGGATCGGCAAAAGAAAAACAATTCGGATTCTGACGATCCAGTTAGTCTTTTTGTAATAAACGCATTAATGCGGAGTGCGCTTCCACTATCGTTATACGAGCGCACAAAAACCATAAATTCGATAGCTTTTATGCTGTCAAACTTTGAATGGTGAGGAATGATACAATAATCATCCACGCCATCTAGCGCTAATGCTGACTGAGGTCGTGCGGCGTGTTTAATCGCACTCATTTGATCTCAGCTACCCTTACGCTTGTAGGTGTAGATGCTATGGCATACAACGTGATGTTGCTTACCTTAAAAAGCCTTTCCTGCCCTGCGTAAACAGGGATGCCGTTAGCCGTTGTAACTGCGTTATCAAATCCTACAAAAATATCATTCTCAGGATCATTATTAACAATCAACACAGATTGTCTCCCTGCCAAATCACTAGATCCTATTCTGATAGCAGTTGCGGTAGCTCCAACTGTTTTTTCTCCGTACAGCGACCCTTGCCCGATGCCACCAGCCATTGTTACAGGCATCGGATTATTTGCGCCCGTCTGCACCTGTTCGCCATCAATGCCCTGGTGCTGAGGTACAGCGATCCACACAGGCACATTGCCTGGTAAAAGCACTTCCTGCATTAGCACTCCGTTTCTATATTGAGCCATATTTACACCTCAAAAAGGAGAGCCGAAGCCCTCCTGTGTTTTTTTATTTCGGCTTCTGCTGTCCTACCACGACGTATTGCCATGGTGATAAAAACGCGGAAGCCCTTACGGGTTTGGGGCTGTTTCTTCATACACCGATTCAAACCATGCGGCGCCACCAGCAAAGCCTTCGTCATTATCATCTGCCAGAAATCTCCACTCACCGTCACTCTCTCGTGGGAGGAACGTTGCATTAATGGTCGCTGTCTGGAAGGTTGGTGTTTCTTCTTTGGTTTGGTAGCTATCCTCTGACAATGCAAAACGTCCTTTTAACAACCACACATATCGATAAGACCCGTCCGATTTTTCTGCTCGGAATCCTAGCGCTAATTCAGGTGCCAAGTCACCCTTGTTACTTGCCAACACACCATCTGATGTAATTCGGTGCCCTAGCAAACGTGCTTGTTGTGCTGTTGTCAGATCGCGTACATTGACCACAACGTTTACGGGCCCCAAAGATGTTGCGGTTTCTGCTGCGGAATCCTCTGCATAAAGAGTAGCCGTGTTTGTTGTTGGTGTAATCGTGGCACTAATCGCTTTGCTCAAGAACTCTGGTGTCTCGTACACCGTTCCCGTTGCGTCATCGCTTGTCACAAGTGCTGTATGAAAATCTTTTAATCCAATTCGTGCAGCCATTTAAAAAGCCTCCCTTATTTTGTAGCGCATCGCCTTATGGTAGATGCGCGTATCTTCTTCGTATAAATCTGATGCTGAGGATCTAAAGAAACCTAATTGCTTCATTGTCTTGTCGACCTGTACAGCTATGTCTGTTGTGGATCCCTCTGACCACACATCGACTTGCATCGTGATGTCAGACGCATAAGGCGCATCCTCGCTGTACTGGCTGTCAAAGTTGGTTACCTCAAAGTAGGTTACAGATGGGTAGTCATGTAGCTCACTTGCTGCAAAAATGCGACCGTCAACCAAATTAAAAAGCACCTCGTTCGCTCGAAGTGCTTTGCTCATTTCCGTTTTCTTATTGATCATAGCTTGCTCACCGCTTTAGCAATTTCGGCGCTCATGGCGGTTCGTGCAGGTTTCTGTCCCTCGTCGGACGATGGACCCATAAATGGATAGGCTGGCATCTTGCTAGTTCCAATCTCCAAGAATTTTGCTCGCCACGCGGTTTCTTTGCCAGGTCCGATGTCCACATGTTTATCACCAGCCTCCACACCTTTAACGCCACTAACTTTAATGTTGTCAGCAATGTGGACCTGCTCTTTGTCTGATCGATTGACTTTGCTCCTCGCAAGTTCGGCAACCACTTCACCTCCGGCTTTAAGTGCTCTGTTCTCGGCTTTTTCAACGTTGCCACCTAGCTTTTGCAGACGAGCAAGAAGCTGTTCCATTCCTTGCATCTCCATACCGCTCATTCGCTCACCACCTTGACTAAGATGTGAGATTCCGACCTGTCACCCATTGGATCCGGTAGAAAAGCTTCAACTACGAACGCTTCACCACCACAACGGACACGCTTTTCGTCATCTGTGAGCTTATTTCCATATCTGACTGTAAATTGCTCTGACACCTCTGATTGAGCCGCTGACGCCTCAAAATAAGCTCTTCCTGATAACGTCTCTCGGCTTGCCCAGATCTTTCGCGTCGGCACCCACTCATCAGTTGGAAAGCCCTCTTCATCTACAGTTCTTTTAAACTCTAAAATCTCTAAGCGTCGATCAAGTTTGCCCGGGTTCATCGACAACACCTCGACAATATTGTAATTGTGTCAAGACTGCATCAAGCGCATGAGGCATGTTGTTGACCTTGCCAACGACTTCACGGTTTTCGAACCAATGCGCGACCAAGAATTTAATAGCGAGCTTGTACAGCTCATCATTAGCGATCACACCAACGGCGTTTTGTACATATTGATCGGCAGCAGTAATAAGGGAGGACAGTAAAACATCCTCATCCTCCCACTCTACTTTGAGATAACTTTTAACGTCATCTAGCATTAGGCACCAGTGCCAGTTGTGATCGTGAGCTGACCAAAAACAGCCGCCTCATTGTCAAAGATACGAACGTCCTCACGCTCGATACCGCGGACTTTAGTGCTGTTGGTTTCAAACGCTCCTGCACCAACATCCGTAGATGCGATGGATTGTTGTTGGCGGTCAAACAATGTAATAGTTTCGTTAAGATCACCAATGATGAGAGGTGCTTTTTTAGTTGTTGTGCCAGTAGTCTGTAAAAATCGGTTACTGATGACAACAACTTGTTTACCAAACAAAAGTTGGTTCGTTGCTGAAGTAGGATCAGGCTGAAGCAAAGGACGTCCATTCCCGTCCATCAAGCTGTCCAGGAAGTTGAAGCCATCTTGGTTGGTAATAAAAATAGAGTTAATCTTAATTGCTGGGTCAAGCCCCACATTAAGCACAGTTTTAATCGCATTAACATCTTTAAGATCTTTCTTAGCAAGTGTGTTTGCTAGTGCCAGGATTAAGCTATTACGAGTGACAACGGACTTTTTAGCAAACCAACGGGCAATATACGCCATAATATTTTGGTCTGTATCTGCCTTGAAGCTGTTCGGAAGTGGCAAAATACCACCATAATCCTTGATAGCGTAGTTCAGTGAGCTAAATTTAGGGTTTTGGATCTCGGGAGTTTGCCCCATCTCTTCCAAGACTTCAAAAGGCGTCAAATCACTATTAGCTTCAAATACACGAGATCCGCTTCGGGTCGCCACATTTTCCACGCGTACATACTGTTCCAACGGATTCCATTGACGTTTTAGCTCATTGATCTGTGTGGAGATATCTTGAGGTACGATCAATCCGCCGTCCTCACCTGTGTCTCCAGACATGGCACGGTTTTCTGTGCTTTCCAAGATGCTACGATCATCAGAAGATAACTTTTGTCCGCGCAATCCAATCAGGAAAACACGTCTATACTCCTCTTGATACTTCTCATCAGATCGTTTTTCGTCTTTTGGATCAGGGTCTTTTCGTTCTAGTTCTGGCACATAGTTTTCGCCTTTAACTGATGGCATTTCGAAACTACGCGCCTCAACCAACAATTCAATTTGGCTTCTAACACCTTTCATCTCATCCATCTTGGAACGCGCTTCTTCTGTTTTTCCGTCCTCAATCAATTTATCTGCTGCTTTTTTCATTTCTTGCAGTTGCGCTCGTAGTTCGCGTTCTTTTTTCGTCATTTTAAATCCTCCATTTTGAGCATAAAAATAGACCTACACAGTTGTGAGGTCCATTAGCTCGTTTTGTAATTTTAGTTTTTCTAGCTCGGCACTTCGTTGTGGTGTTTTTAGCTCATCCATTTTTTGTTTACTGCGCGCAGAGAGTACGGCTTCTGTATCCTCGTAAGCTGGACTGGTGACTAAACTAATGTCATGGATCCGTTTAAACTTGAGGATGCGCCTTTTGTACATGTCCTCTGCCTCATCGTAGGTGATTTCCTCCGCACCGGGATCTTCCGGATCAATCTCAAATGCAAAGCTACATTTTCCGATAACTCCAGCGCGGACACTCTCTTTTAGGTCGTTGCCGTAACTCGTTGCGGTCGGTACAAACCTAAATTTGAGACCGATGCCGTCAACGTCCAATTGCAACGCTCCTGGACCATCTCCGCTTACCGTGTTACGAGCCAGTGGATAGTTGTCGTTGTGGTTAAATAGTGCCAACACATCTCGCATATCCGCTTCATTTAGAGCATTTTTGTCGATAATCTCTTTAAATCGGACGAAGAACCCTAATTCCTCTGACCAGCGCTCGAATTTCAGCGCATAGCCTTCAATGACACCATCTTTATCTTCATCCTCAGCCCTCAGCTCAATCTGTGTTGTTATTTTCCGGATTTCCTTCCCCATTCGCCTCACCTCCCTTCGAGCCAGCTTTAGCCATCTGATACTCTTCCAACTTGTCCAGGAAGGTGTAGTTGAGACTTACCAGGTGGCGATCGCCGTTCTCAATAGCGTTTTGTTCCTCTAAACCACGAATTTCGTTGATGCTCATAGCACCAATACGCAACATGACTTCATAAAATTCTGCTCGTGACTTCGAGTCACCTCTCAATTCACTGTTGACGTTGAATTTTACATAGTATCCTTTTCGCCTCTCTGCATCTGTAAAGAGTTTGGCTGCCACTTCTTGCTCAAAATTAACGAGCTTCGGCTGCAGCGTGTTTTTTACGTAGTCCAGGCTTTGTTGCTCGATATTACTAAACGTCGCTCTGTCCAACTCATTGATCTTGTGAGGCGGCACTTTATAAATAGCTGCAATCTGCGAGCGATTGTATTTCATAGACTCAACAAACTGCGCTTGCTCCAACGGCATCGACACACTCTGATACTCCAGACCAGCATCAATGATGGCAATGTTCTCGCCTTGATTGACCCTGATCCACTCATCGCGCGCACTATTCTTAGCGTCTGTATTGAGCTTGGCTGGCACTTTAAGTATTCCTCGTGGCGTCGCATCGTTCTGATATAGCTTGCTGTTATATGCAGTAGCTGCATACTGCGCACCAACATGTTCGGCTGCGACTTCGACGGGCGACTTACCGATGATCCCGTCTGTCGTTAGCTGCTTAAAATGCAAGACCTGCTCAGGGTAGAGCTCCATGTTTTTATTGTGAATTGTCACTTGGTAATAGAGTCGACCGTTTGACGGATCCAAATGCGGATGAACCTGGTTAGGAAGCATTGGCATAAGTTCTACTGGCGATCCGTCCTCTGAAAACTTAATGAACGCATACGCATTACCATAGAACCCTAAATGCGTCTCCAGTAGCTTTTTAAAAACGTAAGGTGTCATGTACTCGTTTGGTTTTTCGTAGAGAAGTCTGTTAACTGGATGCTCAGGCGCTGGCTCTACGCTACCCTTTTGTTTACGGTAAACTCGCAACGGCAGTTTTGCTACATCATCGGACAAAACGTTTACACAACTAAACACATCAGGATGCATCCAGGCTGTTTGCTTGCTGACCTTAATGCCTGATTTCGTCTCCCTGCCACCAAATAGGTTTGCAAACCAGTCGTGAGGATCGTTAAGTGCAAATGTTTGTGATCGTTTTTGCGTACCACGGTTTAAAATCCTATCTAGTATCATTTATCTCACCTCCTTGTCACCACCACGGCAGAAAGCATAAAAAATACACCCGTCGTTATCAGACCGATGTTTAGTGAGTATCTATATGCTGCAGTTATCCAACAGGCGGCACCCGCCACAAACAATATGTCGTTGAGGTATTTTTTCATTAGCCACCACTCCTAAAAACTGAATTCACTTGATGTGAGATATGCATTTAGATCAATGTTGTTCTCATCGTGCATGGCCCTGGCGTGTGCGTTGATGATCGCCGCTATGGGGTCAATTTTGTTTTTGCTGACTTTTTTACTGAGCATCATGTTGCCCTGGTGATCCTCGTGTGTAACCGCATTGCCCACTGCCCAATTAACAACAGGGTTGTCGTCATGCACAACTCTTTTATCAAACACACTCTCCAAAAAGTTTTTGGTTGGCAGTGCCAAGTGTTTTGGTATCTGCGGTATCTCAACCACCGTCAAGCCTCTGTTCATGAGCGACTGCGCTAGGTGAGCCGCGTTCCATCTGTCGTGGCATATTTCCACATCGCTTGGATTAAGTTCGTCCAGTTTTCGTAAGATATATTCCTCGACCATATGGTAGTTGACGACTTCGCCAGGCGTTGCCGTGACAAACCCTCGATCTCTCCAAATGTCGTACGGTTGTTTCTCGATGGCCATCTTCTCGCGTAGTCGTTCCTCGGGTAAAAATGAGTGACCGAAAACATGATGAACTCGATCGATCGGTATATCAAAGCCGACACTCGTCAAATCCATCGTTGCCGACAAGTCAAAACCACAATACACTTTAAGGCCCGAAAGTTCTGGCATGATTCCTGCACATTTGCGCCATTTCCCCATGTCCATGTAGGCATTGTCTTTTTGATCGACCCACCGATTCATGTTTTTGGTCAAGAACGCTCGCATTTTGTTCGGCATATCAAGCGCAATTTTTAGTTCCTGACGTAATGATTCAATGCCCTCTTCGTAACTAGCAACGATCGGGTTGGCTTTGATCCAATTTTCCTCGTCCTTGATGTCATCCTCAGGATCAAGCTCACAGATAATCGCAAAATACTCGTCGTTTTCGGCGTCATTATCGGGGTCAAGCACCTTGGACAAGTACTCATACTCCTCAAAACATGGTGTTGCCAGGTCAAATCCTGCTGTCGTGATGATGACCATAAGTGCGTTCGCTCTTGCGACGGTACCAGATACGAGCACATCATAAATTTCTCGCGTCTCATGTGCATGATACTCATCCACAACACCCAAGCTAGGGTTTTTACCGTCTCCCGTTTTCCTTGCTTCTCGAGATAGAGGTTGGATGACGGATCCAGTCTTATAATGCTTCACCTTGCCATAGCTGTCCGAAAACTTGTTTCGTAATAGATCACACGCTCTTATCTGTGACAAAACCTCTTCGTAACAGATGCTTGACTGCTCTCTGCTCCATCCGGCAATGTAGCATTCGTCCTGCTCTTCAGAAAGAAAAGCAACGTACGTTGAGATGATGGCCAGAAATTGAGTCTTAGCATTTTTTCTTGCGAGCTGAATATATGCCTTGTTGAATCTGCGACGACCATTGGCTTTACGCTTAAAACAAAATAGGTTCGCACCGATGAAAAGTTGAAAATCAACCAGTTCAATCGGTTGACCAGTAAGAACGCCTTTGGTGTGTTTGAACAACTTTGCCCACTCATGAAAATTTTCCAGCTCGTCTATGTCAAAGTAGTACTTGCCTTCTTCGTTCTCCAGGTTCTCGAAATCTCGCAAGAACCTTTTGGCAGACCACTTATGTTTTTTACACGCTGTGATCTTACCTGCCACAATGTCCTCTGCATAATCCAGGACACGATCCAGTAACACTTGAGCGTGGCTCATACGCGACCACCAAATCTTTGTTGTTCGGGGGTTGGATCTTCTTTTTTGTCCGCTTTTGGTAACACCAATTTGCAACGGCTGCTGATGGTCAATCCTAGATCGGAGGCGGCCGCACGAACCTGTTTAAATAATTTATCTTGTGTTTTTGTTAACTCGATGTGCTTGCCGTTTAGCCCTTCCTCACCAGTGGTGGGATTCTTCACGATTGGTTTTTCTTTGAGCAGCGCTTTCGTGATCTTAATGTACAAGTCTTGAGCCATAACAAAACGAGCCAGCGCATCGTTATCAAGGTTTGTCATGATATTGATGCGCAACAGCTCGTTTGCGATTTCCGTAAATTCGTCTTTTAGCTTCTTGGTCAGATACGCAGGCGGTTGGACCTTATCTCTCTCCGCTTGCACTTCTGCTTTCATTCGTTCTTCGATTTCTTTCTTTGTTAGGTTCTTTTTGCCCTTTGCAACAACCAGATTGATGGGTTGTCTTGATCCTGCCATGTCCGTTCCTCCTTTCTAGGTTAGGCTTTTTATGATCCTGTACGATCTCAGGTTCATTTGAACTCGTCGTGGGGAATTCGTTCAAATGTTGAGGGGGCGGCGGTTTCTAAAGGAATTTTTCTGGAAATCCGACCCAGGGGGGTATGGTAATTGTCAGACAATTCAATCGTAATGGTAATCATTACCATTTTCATGGAAACCGTCATTTTTTCGAGTTGACCACCAACACAGGGCGACTCACGAACCGTTTGATGATCCTTAACGCCTGATCCTCATTGATGATGCCTCTCTTGCCTAACCAATTGACTACCACATACGTTACATCACTATACCAAGGTATCTTTACAGTCTGCTTTGCCATGATCCCATGTCCTCCCTCGCTGTCTTGCTGTTGTGACAGCTGGTACACATTGCTTGCCAGTTGCCTTGATCCCAAAACAAATCGTCATCACCTTTATGTGGTGTGATGTGATCCACCACGTTAGCCATACGCTTGCACTCTACACATACAGGATGAGCAGCAAGGTACGCTTGTCTAGCCTTACGCCATCGTGTGTTGTATCCACGTTGGTGAGCTGTGCCTCTGTGTTGCTCGTAGTCTGGCTTGATATGAGTGTGAGCCTCACAATACCTGTTGCGTGTTAGTTGATTACATGTCATCTCATTGCATGGTTTGAGGGGCTTTTGCACGGCCATACCTCCTGTATGAGTTGTGGCACTTCCTACACTCATGTGTCTCTCTGTATCTATCCTTGTCCGTGTACAGTGTCCAGGTGGTAAATCTATCGGATCCGCATACGCCACATGTCACTGGTGGCACGTCGTGTAGCTTACATTTCATCTCGACCACTCCTATTTACTTTGGTATAATATGGTCAGTGTGTGGCCACCGTTCTCGGTTGGTAACGGGCTCTGCCCTTACTGGCCTAGCCGTCTCATGGCGGGAGAAAGGGTGTTGTCTATGGACATCACTGTCCACATAACAGTGGAGCTGTCGCTAACCCTCGTGGTAATGCTAAGCTTCATGAGAAGACCTCGTGCATAACGAGGTTTTTCTTTTTGTGCATAAGAAAAGCACCCGGTTATTGGGTGCTTAAAAGCGGGTGACGAATGTGGTGTTTAGTTTCTCTTCAAAAGCATCATCATCAAAGTCGATCAGATCACTATCCTTGTCTTTTTCGGACAATAAGAACTTCCCGTCCTCGAAAAATATATCACTTTCTTCTGAGATTTTGTTATTAATCTCCACTACCATTCTTCCTCGATCTTTGTAAACATTGAACGTTATAGACGCAGTCTCTTTACCGAATAACGAAACCTTATATTCTCCCTGCAACTTGTTTACCGATACCTCAAATGGATTCTTGGGGTTATCTACAACGTATTCTAACGTTCTTTGCAACTTAATAAACAAGCTTTCTAGATGATTGTTTATTGCTCGTCCATCCTTAAACCTTAGCTCCAATGCGGAATGTAACGCTTCGTACTTATCACTCAACACAATCCCTCCCTTTTCTCCATTCTAGGACAAAAGTAGTGGAGATTGGTAGGTATATCCTTCGACATATTGTGACAAAAACGCCCACTCACTAGAGCGGACGCTTGCTTTTCTTTCCCATGATACTAGTATAGCAGAATTTGGGGGGTCAAAATCACAATCTTATCACACGAATTAACCCCACCCTAGTTTAGCAGCGACTAAATAGACGATCTCCTTACGCATTTTCGTAGCTGTGTTTGGATGGACGTATGCCTTGTCTGCAATCTGTGCCCATGTGTAGCTCTTGCCGGACCAATACTTAAGCTTGATCACCTCTTGGTAATGCTCAGGTAGCTGTTCGAAGGAGGTCTCTATCGCATCCACTACTTCCTCAAGACTCCTTAGTCTTACGTCCGACAACAGCCTGGTGGCGATCCGTTCCGTAGGTCGTCCTGGCTCACTTGATCGACCACCACCGATGTTCTCATCTCGTCCTCGTGGTGCATGCAGAATCTCTTCTCGTCTTTTCAGGATCTCTCGTTTCGTTTCGTGGTACTGGAACAGCTCGGCTTCCACATGCTTAAACGTTGCTTTCTTAATCGCTGTCGTCATCGCTGACCGCCTCCATTTGCGCTTTCACAGCGTCGAGTAAATCGTATTGCCCTTTTTCTTTGCCTTGCAGAACCTTCAGGACTTTTTGGTCGATGGTATTCGCCGTGAGTATGTGGTGAATGACCACCGTCTCCTCTTGGCCTTGTCGATGCAGTCTGGCATTGGCTTGCTGGTAAAGTTCCAGGGACCACGTAAGCCCAAACCACACCATGATGTGACCGCCATCTTGTAGGTTTAGTCCGTGTCCGGCACTTGCTGGATGACAGATAAGCATATCGATCTTACCTGCATTCCAATCGGCTATTACATCGTCATGGTCATCCAGAGTGACGGCATTCTTGAATTTTTTCTTGATCCTGTCCCGATCGTGTTGGAAGCTGTAAAACAGCAAAATGGATTGTCCTTGTGCTTCCTCAACGATCTCCTCAAGTGCTTCCATCTTGCGGTTATGAATCTGCTTCACACCATGGTCCTCGTTGTAGCTTGCTCCGTTTGACAGCTGCAAAAGCTTCTGGCTTAAAGCCCCTGCACTATTTGCAACAATGTCGCCGTCCTCAAACTGCAAGATCTTCTCCTTCTCCAGCTCTTTGTACAACGCTCGCTCTTTATCTGATAAGTTGACGGTGATGATGTTGTCCACTCGATCCGGTAACTTTATGTGGTCTTTGCTCCTCATCGACACGCAAATGTCATCAATCAACTCGTAAATGTTTTTCTCTGCCTCTGGTCGTAATAGATGCTTTTGTGTAAACCCCGATCCGTTACTCACCGGATAAAAATACCGCATCTTGTAGTATTGTTGCGTCTGCCCCAGGCGTTTACCGCGATCAATCAGATACACCTGACTCCATAGGTCCAATAAGCTGTTCGGTGCTGGTGTGCCTGTTAAGCCAACAAAACGTTTAAACAGTGGGCTGATTTTACGAAGGTTCTTAAAACGCTCTGAATCTGGTGCCTTGAAGCTTGAAAGCTCATCC
Source organism: Aureibacillus halotolerans (assembly GCF_004363045.1). Taxonomy (NCBI): domain Bacteria; kingdom Bacillati; phylum Bacillota; class Bacilli; order Caryophanales; family Bacillaceae; genus Aureibacillus; species Aureibacillus halotolerans. The sequence goes on along the minus strand of NZ_SNYJ01000008.1, from coordinate 164,690 downwards.
ACCACCAACATGTCGAACGGTATCTCTCGCCCTTTTTCACGGTAGTGCTCCACCAGCCAGACAACGTTGTCTCTGTTGATGACGTAAATGTCTGCCTCTTTCATCAGCGCTTGACGTCTTTGCTTCTCGGTGCCTAGCACTTTGCTCACTGTGAGGTGCTTCGTGTGCTCCCACTTTTGGGCTTCACGGGACCAGGTATCTCTTGCGACTCGTAAAGGTGCGATGACCAACACCTTATTCACCTCTAAGTGATCGTTCATCAGCTCGTCAATGGCTGTTAACGTCGAAACTGTCTTTCCCAAGCCCATATCCAAGAACAACGCATATTTCTTATTGTCAATGATCTGCTTTGTGGCATATTCTTGATAGCTGTGTGGATTAAACTTAATGGCCATTGCAGATCACCTCCCACTCTTATTTAATCCGATCGATTAACCGATCAACGGAATCGTAGTCGTCTACCTTAAAAACCTCATGCCCTAGTGCTTCAAAATCCTTTTTGCGTTTCTGCTGCAATTTTCTCAAGTTCTCGCCAGGTCGTTTGCATTCCACATAAACCGTTCGCCCTCCAGGTAGTAAACAAATCCGATCAGGCACACCGGCATATCCTGGCGACTCAAATTTCAAGCACTTCCAACCCAAACGCTCAATGTTCGTTTTTAGATACTTTTCCACTTGCCTCTCTCGCATGGCTGAACCTCCATTGGTAAAATCTAGGGTGTTCGTGGTGTCCTTGAAAAACGTCCAACATATATATATACGTGTATACGTGTGTTCAGGCTCCTATACACCCACTATATACACTTATATTACTTACTAACTAAAAAACAAACACCATAAACACCTTTGGGATTAAAGCCTTGAGGCTCTAAGGATCAAGGGGTGTTCGTGAAGGGTGTTCGTGGGGTGTTCATGGACGGTTAACGAACACCTTTACATGATTCACGAACACCGCAAACACCTTTAAGAACACCACCCAAGAACACCCTAAATTAGATCATTTTCACGTACATATGCCTTCTGTGCTCCATACAATTTCCCGAACTTTAACCTCCCTGTTGAGGTACTATCGTTCGGTTTCCAGCCATCCACTCGACGCAAAATATCGTTCACTTCCCGTCGTTCTGTGGGTGAAAACCGTCGTTTGTCGTTGCCCAGACACTCACACCAAACTTCTAACGCACACACACGATCACGCTCAACAGTGCCCTCAGCTTCTCCGAAATCCTCGCTCAAAAACAGTCTGCGCTCACTTAGCTCCATAGCATCCCAGTTCTCAGGCAACAAGGTGTCCAGGTACTCCTGCACCAAGCCAGCCCAAGGCGATTCCTCCGTATGTGCCTCCTGAATTAGTCGCATGTCTGCCTCCATCGCATCCGACAGATAAAGCGATTCACCATCTTCATACCTGTGTTTTGCCTCTGCCCAAAGCTGATCAATCTCATCACTCTTCAGCTCGGACCATCTACACTTTCTGTGCTCGGCTCTGACCGTCACAGGCCAAAAGCGTCGACCACCTGTTTTATCCTTTAGAAAGTTTGCATCGTTCGTTGTTCCGAAAAACACGCACTGCCGTGGGAAGTCCTCGGTATGTCTCCCGTATGCCACACGGAACCGATCCTCGCGTTTAGATATGAAGTGTTTGATATTCTCCACATCGGTTTTCCTTGTTGCGGACAACTCAGCCATTTCAATAATCCAAGCCCCCTGCAGCGCCTCAAACGCCTCTTTACCTGACACCGTCGTGAGAGAGTCGCTAAACCAACTCTTGCCCATTCGGTTGATCAGCATCGACTTACCGATACCTTGTGCCCCATAAAGTGTTACCATGTAGTCAAACTTGATGCCTGGCTCCATTACTCGGGCGACAGCTGCAGTAAATGACTTACGCGTGATCGCTCGATTCAGCTCACTGTCCTCCGCACCTAAATAGTCGATGAACAAAGTGTCCAGTCGCTCTTCGCCATCCCACTTTAAGGTTTTCAAGTAATCACGAATGGGGTGGAACTTCTGACGTTCTGAGATCACCCTCAACGCATCCTCCGTTTTGCTCTTATGATAAATGCCGTAATAGGATTCAATGTAATCTCTTAGTCCTGCATCGTCCGCATCTGTCCAATTCTCTGATTTCTTTAGCCGTTTCCATGACGTGCTTTTCAGCAGCATCAGTCTGTTGCTAAACTCATTGGTCGCTATCTTGCCTTTTAACAGTGGATCGTTTTCCAAGACGAGCACAAGGTTTGGCACACTCGCCTCTACCTCACCCATCTTGTTATGTTGCAGCTTCTTAGCCCACTTAACGTCTTTTTTGTCCTCTGCTGATACTTCAATCTCGTCAAAGTCGTCCTGTGCTGCGCTGATCCGTGCGCTTGCGGTTTCTTCCTTAACCCCTTCATCCTTCTGCGCAAAAGTGATCATGGCCTTATAGGACGGTCGTTGATTAGACTTTACACCTGCTTCAACATCCTCATCCTGTTCGCCAAACTTGTGCAATCGCACTAAGTCAAATGCATTGACCAGCTGACTGCTCGTAGGATCTGTGCCGTGGTGCGAGTAAGCAAATTTGCCATCGTCGTACAGCACAAGACCGCCAGCCGTGCTCCCGTCCACATACGTGTAACGCCCCTCTTGGTAAAGCTCGTATCGATCAGCCAAGAAGGTTTCTATCGCTTCCTGTATCGTGTACGTCCGGCAAAAGGCACCAACGAGACCAGGCTTTTCATCAGGATCTTCCTGCTTATCTGCCAGCTTGGAGTATGTGCGCTGTTGCCGTGAGGACGTGGGCCATTCTAACGGATCACGCCAGTCCAAGTACTTGTCTAGCATGTCATTAGGGTTGAGCCAGGTCGTATCGTTATAATCAAAGAAGAACGGTGCATCGCTACTCGTTGACGGCCAGTACATCAAACGGTGTGCCTGGTAGGTCGTGTCGTCGAAGTAGTCAATGCCAATCTGCTCAGCGACCTTTTTGGCAAGTGGCGCATACTGCTCGGCGGTGACTGGCTCTGTCAACGGAATGATCATTCTCAATCTTGGATTCTCTGCCGTGTGCTTGTGCGTTGAATAAAGGGCATAAGCATGACCGAACAGCATATCCACTGTCTCAGCCATGCCCTCCTCGCCAAAGTCGATGTCCAGCGTCAAGATCGATCGATTAAACACCTTGTCAGCCTTACGGCGACCGCCCTTGAGACGACCGCCCACAAAGCCTCCAACGTCCTTAATGTCATCCTGCTCTGGCTTGCGCATCTTGTGGTACTCGGTGCCAGACTCCTTGGTCCTTACCGTGTCGTTGATCTTCTTAAGAAAATCCGACCAGGTCAACTCTTGATTGCTCCAGGTTATTGCTGTACGCCTGCTGGCAGTCGATATGCTGATGTCCCCATCATATTTAATTGTTGTGAGCTTCTTTGACGTTTCCAACATAAACGCCGCCTACTTTCTAACCTTTTATTTCATCTCGTCCTCTTCATACTCATCATCGTAGCTTTCTACATGCTCAACGCTGTCGTCATCACCAAGGAACTCTTCATCTATGAAATACACCTCTCCTTTGGGATAGACTTTGATACAATCTGTGCAATACTTCTTATCATCGATCGCATAATGCTCTGTTTCCGGGGGCAATTCATCTCCACAATTGCGACACTCGCGCACGTAAACACCTCCTCATTTACTTGACAATCGTCCAACCTTGACGCAATTTGTTGCCTATCTCACGCTGCAACAGTGGCTCATAGATATGCACTGCATAGCCGTCTTCGTATCGCTTGAGCAAGATCCATTTTCTACGCTTTGCCACTATTGACCAGCTCCGAATTCTCATAGATGTTTCCGATAACCTTTACCTCGTCGAAGCGAAGAATAGAGGTCTCTAATTCATAATCAGATAGAATCCGGCAACCATCTTCGTCTTCAGCATCCGGTTCAATAGCACGAGCATAGACCCCGTAGCAATCGGTTGGCGCATACTCACCGCCGCTCCCATCTTGTTTGTAATGCCCTATGCACACCTCGACGTTAATTTTATAAAGCCAGAATTTCGTGGCTTCCAGAACGTCACCGACGTAAATTTCTTGTCCGCTCTTATCTATCAAGCCTGTATACTGCATCAGTACTCTTTGATCAGATATATCTTCAAAAAACGTTTCTGTCCCCCTATAACCTCTGCTGTTTTCGGTTTTCTCAACTACTTTGCCGTCGCAGGTGATGAACTCATCGCTCCACATGTGATCGCCAGTCGGGTTCATGATGTTGTACTTTTTATCCCACGCTCGGAATTTAATCTCACGCATCCCGACCACCTGCCCACTGGTGCAAATCCTCAAGCTCTTCAACCCGTGCCGTCAATTGATCAAACACCTTGTATAAGATAACAACCGGATCAAGAGACTCAGTCATTGCCTCGGCGTACAAAGCTGGTTGCTCTGTGCCGACGTATTCGTGTAGGTCGTGCAATTGGTCTTTTGTCATTGTTCGCCGCCCTCCTCAATGCGTTCGCCTATCTCATCAGCGCATGCTCTGTTTAATGCGCTTGCAAGTATTCTCATCCGATGCAATTCTGAAATGGAGAATGGTTTTCTAAGTTGTAAATCGTCAGCATCTTCGTACGCTACTCTTGTCAACTGCTTAAATGTCTCCTCAATTGTCATCTTGACCAACCTCCCTTAGCATGTATCGCAACACTAACGAGACAAGACACTGCGGCAGCAGCCCAATAGATCAAGTGGTATTCAATCGGCATCTTTATCATCTACTCCTTTGATGTTGAACAAGATACCAACGTACGAAAACGAGGAAGCGAACAACCCATAAACCATTAAGAGTCTATTGAAATTACTGGCTCCCTCTGTGAAATAGAGAACCGTATGGTGAAAGAGGACGAACACAGACAGACCGAACGTAAGGCAATACAACAGCAATCGGTTCGTCTTATTCTTCATCTCGAGACGCCTCCTTTATTAAGTGGTACCAATCCACATTAATGTTGCAAGGCTGAACCTCGGAATAAAAAGGGACGGCTTCATATCCTAGCTGTTTTAGCGTATCGACAGCGACAGGGATTAGATTCTTGTCATCGCTTGAAACGTCGTAGGTCACATCAGTTTCTCGCCTCGAAGCAGCCTGTGCGACCAGCATATAGATATCAGCTAGGATGTTTGCTGCATTAGCAGATTGATAACGTTCAACGGCTTCTTTGGCACTAAGGGGTACATCTGGCGTGGCATAGCTCCATTTTTCTCCCATCACTCAGCATCCTCCTTTGGCAGCAAGTGCGCCCAGCTGATCTTAAATTTAGTGGCGTCATAATTAGCGGAAGTCTTTACCTTATATCCAGCCTCTTTCAAGTTTTCTTCAATATAATCTACGAACGATAGGTATTCGTCATCCACGTTGATCGTCGTTTTAGATTGTTTTAACTGCGCTGTCCTAGTGATGGCTTTATAAATTTCACCTAGCAATTCTTCGCATCCGGCATTGGCATACAGCTCTAACGCCTGTTCAGCTGTGATTCTATTCATTTACAGCACTCTCCCTTTTATATACTGGATGGTCTTTTGGAAGCTTTCTCGGTTCAAATCGCCATTTTTTAGCGTCGTGCCCTATCTTTTTGTGCAGCATTCGCTTAGCGGCCGTCTTAGAGTTAGCGACAATATTAAACTGCCATTCCTTTTTCCAAGCGTTCCAGATGCCAAAGTACATTTTTGGTTTTTCCTGCGTCAATACACTCTCATTTTCTGTATACACGGGATGGTCTGTTGGCAACTCCCTTGCTTCGTATCGCGAATCATGACCGGCGAAACCTATCCTGCTATGCAACAATCCTTTAGCATCAAACCTCGTACTGGCGATAATGTTAAATTGCCACTTTTTCTTGTGAGAGTTCCAGATGCCGTAATATTTCTTCTGCGTCATCTGAGCACACTCTCCTCATACTTAATAATCTCCATACCGTCCGCAAAATTGTTACTGTACGCATGCGGATACTCATGTTTGTAATAGATTTTACGGACACCTGCAGCACGTAGATGCTTGAGACAGTCGGGGCAGGGGTAGTGCGTGACGTATAAAGTGGCGTCGTAGGTCGACTGCCCCAACCTAGCACAAGTGATCAATGCATCCATCTCCGCATGGAGGGTACTCCTACAGTGCCCTTCAACCTCACAACCTTTGACACTCTCGCAGCCTGTCGCGCTGTTCCAACCACCTACAAAGTAGCCATCAGATTTTATTAACACGCACCCGACTTGTAGTTTCTTACAGGTGCTGTACTTTGCATTCCTTTCAGCTGCCGTCATTAAATAATCGATTTCGTTGTACATCAATCCCCACCATCCTGACGACCTCGTGACGCCTCCTCGCTGAACCCATCAGGGTAACGCTTAGCGAGTTTAGTAATGTTCTGGGTCGCTACCTGCTCGAGTGTCAAGCCGTGCATCGTTGCTAGACCTGCGACGTAATGCAAGACGTCTCCAAGCTCATAAGCCAAGGCAGAGGGATCTAATCTATGCCCATGAAACAGTTGTTTCTTGAGCAGGTCTGTAACTTCGCCAGCCTCACCTGACAGCCCCATTGCGTAGTTGCTTACTCTTTCCACCTGGCTGAGGTGCTCCCCGGGTAGTGTCCGTTTCGATAGGTTTTGATAATCGTTCAGCTTCATTTGCTCACCTCAAGCTCGTGACCTAGTATTCTGCGGTAGTCCTTGACCTTTGCATTGAGAGTAAGTACTCGGTCGGATAATTCAGAGCAAGTCTGTCGGGCCTTTCTGTATTCTTCTGCCAAAGCAGCGTTTGATGTTTTCAATTTCTCGTATTTCTCTTTCAATTCGTCATAATGCCCTTTTAACGCGGCATCAGCGGTGTACGCTTGGGACTCGCCCTCGACAGCGACAAGTGCCTCCTCAGCGGCTTGCAGATTATCCTCGATCTGCTCTTTTTGTTTATGCAGCCTGTTGCACTCCATCACTTTCTCGCCAAATTTGTCTTTTAACGCCGCGTTTTGATCACGAACCTTTTCAAGATTGGTATCCGATTCGACTAGGTCAGCCTGTGTTTTCTTTAAATCTTTTATCGCTTTGTCAAGTGCGGCCTGTTGATTGCCCGTTCGGTTTTCAAGCTTGCGAATCTCGTTTTCATAATCCTCGATCCGTTTCTTTTGCCCTTCATTCTCTTTGCGCAATCGATCGTTTTTGTCCTCAAGATCTTGGATGCGCTCACTTTTATCATCCAACTTGATTTTCAAGTTTGCGTTGGCAGTCTCCAACACGTCGAGTGTTTTTGATAGAGGAGTATCAGACGCCTCTTTTGCTTCTGGCGCACTAACATTTTTTTCTTTAAATGACTCACTAACTTCCTGCACTTTGCTAGACAAATGCTCACTGTTTCCACTCATCTTTTTCTCCTCCTTGGCTTGCTGGCGTGCCTTTTTATCTTGCACCCAGCCCTCTTTTTTCCACCGATCCTTATACATAGCGACCCACGTGTATCCGCGGTCAAATTTTGCGTTAATGTCTTGGTCTGTCAGCCCTTGCCCTTTTAACTCTTCATACTGCTCAATTGTCAGACCTGGTCCTTTCGATCTTCTCTTTCTTTTCTTCACCTTTGGCGCTGGCTCTGGCATAAGGTCAACTCCTCTCTCCAGCACACCCCAATCTCGCAGGATCGGGATGAAATCTATTAAATACATACCAAGCTCTTTGCAAATTTTGTAATCACGTTCACCGTTAGCTTTCTTATCAAGGTACATTTGGAGGGTTATAATGACGCACACCTCGCTCTACAAATGTGGCATATTTCCTGCGCGCACGGCGCATGGCGTTGTGAGGTGCTTGCCGAGTCAGTCCCATGATCTGTGCAATCTCTGTATAGGACTTGCCCTCGCCTTTAAGTTTTAGGACCCTCTGGTGATCAGGCGACAAAGTGTTGATAAACTCTTGTATCTCGACAGCCGTATAATCGTCCATAGTTGGCAGTACATTATGCAGTGTCAGTCCGTCATCCTTGCCGATCTCTTTGTCAGCACTCACATATGTGTGAGACATATAGGCAAATGCCGCCTCGACCGCCTCAGTTGACAGATTGATGTCTTTTGCGATATCCCCCGGCTTGCGATCTTGCCAATCGTTTTTACGGATGTGCGCCACAGCCCTTGTAAAACCAGACGTATATTTGACTGGGCGGTTGCCTTTGTCTAAAGCGCTAAGCATGTAGCCTCGGACGTAAGGCACGGCAAATGTCGTAAATGTAAACCCTCTCGACTCGTCAAAGTTTTGGCATGCTCGGATAAGACCGATAAACCCCTCTTGAAGGATCTCTTCCTTGCCAAGACCTGCAACGATTGCAGCCTTTTCGTACTTGAGTGCCTGTTGGTGGACTAATCCTGCGTGTTCGTGTACTGCGATTTCCGCGTCCACATCAACTCACTCCTTTTTCTTTTCAAATAAATTGACCGCAGGTTGTGGATGGTCGACTAGTTTAAGAGGTTCAAACAGCCGTGTTGTCATTTGTAAAACAAAATTTTGTTCATCTGTTAATACCACTGGATACAATTGGTCATCTTTGAGATACATCAATACAGCTCCGTCTTTCATATAAAACCCTCCTAATCTTTCATATAGAATTCCGTTTCAAAAGCATCTGCTGCTAACGGCAAGCCCTCTGCCCAATCGAGTGGCTCGCTCATAATTTCTACGATCTTGTCTAGGGCGTCCGTGTCGCTCTTTTCGACTTCCTCAACCACTTCATCGTGTACGTGCATGACGGTGCGGTATCCAGCCTTATGGAGCTTTATCATAGATTCGGCTAGGACGTCCCTTGCCGTTGCTTGCACAATGTTCTCCACCCATTTACCACCGTAAGCGTCAATACGAGTCCATCGGTTTTTGTCATCTAAGCCGAAATGGGCAACGGCTTCTCTACCGAATTTGTTTTCAACAACGTGCGGTTTGGCGTAGGCTAAACTACGACCGCTCGGAAGATCAATGAACAGGAAGCCTCTTTCCTTCCGAAACGTTAACCCATGTGTCTGTGCCACCTGATTGTCCCTTACAGCTGATAGTGCTGCGGCATCACATGCATACCAGAACTTTACAATGTTTGGGTTGGCGGCTCTCCAGGCGTTCACAAGAGGCTTAAGCTCTGACTCTTCCATGCCTTCATCCAAAGCACCCATCTGGATTAGTGCGCCTGGACCACCTTGGTAGCCCAACGCCAACTCTGCGACTTTGCCTCGCTGTCTTAAGTCAGAGCCTTTAACAATCTGTTCAATCGGCACTTTAAACATAGCGCTTGCGGATGCCTCGTAGATCTTGCCATGTGTGTTAAAGACCTCAAGGCGCCACGTCTCGTTTGCGAACCATGCGATGACTCTCGCCTCGATTGCGCTAAAGTCAGAGACAACAAACTTACAGCCTGGTCGAGGGATAAAACTGGTGCGGACGAGCTGACTTAAGATGTTTTGCTTGCTCTCGTTAAAGATCAAGTCGAGACTGTCAAAATCTTGTGATCGCATGATACTCCTCGCTTCACCGATCCTAGCTAAGCTCATCTCGTTTTTTGTGAGGTTTTGCACCTGTACGCCTCGACCTGCCCACCGTCCTGTTTTGGACGCACCGTAAAACTGTAGGAGTCCTCTTACTCTGCCGTCATCGCACACCATGTCTTGCATCTTGCTGTATTTTTTAACGCTTGTTTTGGACAACTCTTGCCTGAGTTTTAACGCCTCATGAATGGGCCCTTGTTTGTAGCTCTCAAGAAACACCTCGACCGTATCGGCTTTTAGGTTAGGCATATCTGCGCCTTGCTCTATGAGCCACCCAAGCAATTGTGTAGGGCTGTTGGGATTGTCGAGACCTGTTAACAGCTCAGCCTCATGCATGGATTGTTTCTTGCTCTCGGCATCGCATACCACAGCGCCTTGCATAAAACTCATATCCACTCTTACACCTACGTCGTTGATCTCTTGATCTAGCGCCCACAGCTCTTGTTCAAACGGTAAAACTGGGAAGCTTGTCACTTTGTTTCTTATCGCTCGTTCCGTTTCAACGTCCTGCACACAGTAATCTAAAAACTGTTGCCACTTCTCTGGATCGTGCTCAGGTAGGTTTCTTGTGCGCTGACCGTTCGCTTTTGAGGCTTTGCACGGTTTAGCAAAGTAGTTGATCAATGCCGTCCCTGCGGTATCCTTTTGTTCGTCGAGCTTAAGCACCTCTGCCACCTTTCCAAGCGCAGCTGGCAAGCCTAGTCTTGTGCAGTCCACCATCGTACAGCGCCATTGTTCGGGCGGCATCGGTTTACCAAAGAAGTTAGCTAGACAAGTGCGTTCAAAGTTTGCATTGTGCGCCGTTTTGGTGATAGTCGGATCGATTAAATCGCTAAACAGCATCTCAGCATCATCAATAGAATCCTCATCATGTAAGTCCATAATCTGAACAGTGTTTTCATCGTAAGCGTAAGCAATCATCAAGATTTCAAAGCTCTCATGTTCTGCGTACCTGTAAACTCCAACGTCTTTCAAATTCAGCTCACAATACGTTTCTATATCAATAGATAGGGTTGTCATCCAGTCACCTCACTTATAAAGAAAAGGGGACCAGTAGCGATCCCCATATTTGCCTTACAGCAAGTCATCCTCTTCCGTTTCCAACTCGTCGAAGTCGTCCTCAGCGCTTGATCGACCGCCAAGAAACTCGCCATCCTCCCACTTCTGAATGTTGTTTAGTCCTGCGGCAATCCCTTTATTACCCTCCGTGTTGAAGGCAAAGAAGTTTACTGATGCCCGAACGAAGCATCCACTGTAGACAACAGTACTGTCTGTCACCTTGATTTTGTTTTGATCAACAACTCCGGGTGCCTGTTTGCTTGTAGCGTTAATGAAATAGCTGTCTGCGTATGCCTCATCGTCGTCACGATCCACGTCTCCATCACGTAGAGGTGTCTTGAGGCTCTTCGGTACCTTACCGCCAAGCTTTCCTTTGCCTTCTTCCGCAGCCTGGGCAATGGCGTCCTCGATTAGCTTTATCATCTTGGTGTCAGATTTAGGAATAATGAGCGAGATTGAATACTTTTCTTCTCCTTTTTCGTTGGCTTTCGGCTCAAAGATGTGGACATAGCTTGCACGTACTTTACCTGTGATTACTTTTGTTCCGTCGCGTTTCATATAGAAAAACTCCCTTGTATGTTTAGTTGGTTGGAATCTCGTCAAACTCGCTCATTGCGCTCTCTGCTCCTAGTGCAGGTCGCTTGTCGCTCTCAGGCACCAAAGTAGGTTTGCCTGGAGGCTTCGTCACCAGTTCACCGATCAGCTCTGTGACCGTCTTCTTCCCGATTGCCTTCTCCAGCTTTGAGATTGGAAGAAGCTTTGTCTCTGATACTTTGCCAGCCTCGTATTCGTTCGCCTTGAGGACGCTTAGAATCTCATCTTCATCCGTGTACTTCCGACGGCTCACACCCTCAACAACTTTCCACCCGTCAAACTGTTGCCCTTTTTGAGCCTGGTCGAGTGCGTAGTCTTGCACGTCCTTTGCCCACTTCTGTAGCCCATCGGCTTGAAACAGAATCTCTGCAACCTCATCTGGTTTAAGAAGATTTGGATCGGTGAGCTTCTTGGCGATTCCCAGATACTTCTCGGATCTAGGACGGCAGGTATGTTTGACCTTGCAAAAGCGGCAATGATCCCCTGCATCAAACTCACCATCGCCGTCCCATGCAATTTGCGCACGAGGCTTGACGTACTCTGTGCCCCACTTGACGAGATCCTCTACCTTCATTGCTTCTGTTGATACGTTGTTGAGTCGTGGTTGGACAATAGTCATGTATACCTCTTCGACATCCTCTACTAGATCAAAGATGGCCAGAGCACCAAGCGCATAAAGTCGTAACTGCGGATTGTCCTCAGCTGACACCTCAATGCCTTTGCCAGCTTTTAGGTCGATGATCTCAAGCACACCTGCGTTGTAGATGATCACATCGCCAGTGCCAAAGCTTTCAGGCACGTACTCACTGAGGTCTAACTTCTCCTCGAACATGTAGGTTGGCGGTGTGTCCGCACGAGCCTTTGCGTCGTTCACGTGCTCTTCGACGATGCTTACATAGTCGTCAACAAGATCCTGTATTTCCTCGTTGTAAAACTCGTTCTGCTTCATCTTCTTAAGTCGTGAGTTAAAGGTGCGTTTCGTCATGCCCTGGTACAAGTGAGCAAAATACAGCTCCGACAGCTCATGTGCAAACGTGCCTTCCCTGGCATAGTCGCTCGTTTCATCCTTGATGCCTTTTTCCATGGATGGGGAGGCGGTGCATTTTAGCCATCGGTGCGCGCCACTTGCTGACAATAAGGCGTGAGCTCGTTCCGCATGGTTTACCGTCATGCAGAGTGCTCCTCAATAAATGCCATGTACTCGTCATAGTCAGCCACTTCGAGAGCACTCACCTTTGGCACATCCTTCTCATCCAGAAAGCCTTTCAGCAGCTTCTTGTTTTCGGAGTTGCCTTGAATGAACTCTCGCGTCTTGCTTGTGATCGTATCCAGGCTGTACTTGCTTTTTGCCTCTTCCTTTTCCTCAGCAGGTTCTGCTTTCTCTTCTTCCTGCTTCTCTTCTTTTGGTTCAGTTTTTTTGTTCGTCTTGCTCTCTTTCTTTGTTTCAGGTGCGTCTTGCTGTAAGGCGGCGGTGAACTTGGACAGAGCATCTATGAGTTCCGGCGTTGCGGATATTTTTATTTCAATCACTGTTTTTTCCTCCTCGTTTTGTGGTACAATTGGTGCAACTGGTAAATATCCTTTCAAAGCGACCTCTGCAAAGGTGGCTTTTTTTTGTGCAAGCATGGCTTGTAGGAGCGCTACATACTCTTGCACCTGCTCAATCTCTTGCTTATCTAACTGGTCAGCTACAGCGTTCCAGTCTGAGGCGCCAAGGCTGATTAGTACAGCGTCCATGACATCTTGAAGGTCATTCATACTTCTCTAGCTTCGTTTCAAGCTCATTTACATCTCTTTGCAAAATTTCTATCACATCTTCCTTAGCTCTCAACATTCCACGCGATTTCAAAGCTTCGTTCGCTAAAGCAACTAAGTGATTCCAAGCAGCTTCTGACGGTAGCAACCGCATGTATCCTTCATAATTGGTTGCATAATTAAGCGTTGCTTGTTCTTTTTTGGCTCTTAATATTTCTAGCCCTCGATCACTCATGTATCCCCACCTCCTCTCAATTAAAGTCCCTCGCATCAGCCACAACTCGGTACATCTGCATAACTTGTGGATGCTTTTGCTCGTATGTCGGTTTAGACAACATCGGTATCCGATGCACTGCCATCATGTCGTCCATGATTTGACTCAAAGATAATGTGCGTGTTGGCTCTGGCTGTTTGTCAGCTCGTTGGTAGCGTTGTGTCCAGTGGTACATCTGTCCTGTTGTCATTCTGTTTCCTCCTTTTTCGCCCGTGGATCAAAACCAAGCATCGCGGTCATGAGATCGCATGCATCTTGCCAGCCTTGTGCGTGACCCTTGTTCATTTCTTGGTTGTACTTCTGGTCTTTTCTTTCCTCAGCGGACTCTCTTCCTGTTCCTCTGCACTCTTCAATCTTTTTCAGCATTTCTTGCTTGGCTTGTTCGTTCATTTGGTGTCCTCACTTTCTTCACGAGAGATTGCAGCCAGTGCCCAAAACCATGCTTCCTCCAATTTGGTGAGTGCCAGAGCCTTCTCTCGGCTGTTAGGTGCGTTGTCGTCGATCACGTGAGCCACGTTTTTAATCTCCACCTTAACGTCCATCGCGCGCGCTGCTTGTTCTGGCGACACGGATCTTATGTTGAACGCTTTTTCAATTTGTTCTTTCATTTTGTAGCCTCCTATGGTTTTGGAATGTGTTTAACTTCATCCGTCAACCGATGCCTCAACGTCAACATGTCGCCGTCCCGTTTGCTTACGAGCCAGTTGTCAGGGTTGATGCTGTAGGACGTCAGGTGCTTCTTTTCTTTGAGTGTTAATCTTGTTCCGTGTTTCATAGATAACCCTCCACAAATTCCAAATCAGAGTCACCTAGCCAAACTAGTTCATTACCCTCGCTTGACTTAACCATGACAAAAACCTTATCGCCTTCCTCGTTCGTGCGGAGGACTCTTCCAGCGGTGCCGATTGGCACAATATGACTACCGTTTAAACTTCTGTTGCTAACAACTTTCACATGGTCGCCAGTTTTATATGCCAGCATCCTTCACCCCTCCATCCAAATAGATTTGCCAATACTTATCACGCTGTTTGGCTGCATGGTCTGCAATCTTTTTAAATCCTCGCTTGCCCCAAATGTCCTCGACTTCCAAAAACATGACGACGTTTTTTAAAGCTTGTTGTTGTGTCACTGAGCTTCACCTCCTTCCAAATATCTCACCAAAGTTCTTATCTAAAAATGAGGCCATCTCAACAGCTTGGAAGCTCCACGTTTGCCCTTTGCTTTGTGGGTAGTACACGAAGCCGCCGTTCTCACTATCCAGAATCTTGCGAAACCTCGAAGGAAAAAGAATGTTCTCTTTTATCCACTCCGACTTCCTGCGAATCCTCTGTTCCAGGTCCTTCATATTCCAATAGACACCTGTTAACTCTTGTTTCTCCAATTTCTCCAATTCAACTTTACTGACCATAACTAGATCAGTCGGAATCGGAATGTTTATTTCAGCTCTGAGCAGTTGCGACATTTCGTTCCACCTCCTCGCTCTGTACCTTTTCGGTAGCAAACAAGTATTCAATACTGCACTCTGGGAAAAAATGATGCTTGATCGTGTGTGCCTCATCGTAGTAAAAACGATACTTCCCGTTAACCTTGTCGCTGACAGTTGCCAAACGTACGCCGAGGAGCTTAGATACGTTTTCCATCGTCACGCCATTTCTCGCCATTTCAGCTCTTAGATTTTTGTGCATGGTAATCACCTCCTGATGCCATGAACGCAATTTCGTTCACTTCATGTTACGACTATAAACGCAATTTCGTTCACTGTCAACAGAAAAAAGTAAAATAAAAACGCATTTTCGTCTAAAACCTATTTACATACGAAATTTCGTAAGGTAATATGTAGGAGACGACGAAATTCCGTTCATTCAAAAAGGAGATATGAAGCGTGGATAAGAGAGCGAAAATATTAGAGGAAATGATTGAAGAACAAGGGTATAGCAAAAAAGCTTTTGCAGAGATGGTTGGTATCCCACCAACTACTTTAAGGTCCATGCTTCAGAGAGGAGTGGGAAAAGCATCTGTAGATAATGTAATTAAAGTTTGCAGAGCTTTAGGAATAACAACAGAGGAACTTGAAGCAGAAGCTAGTTCGGGGCAGGTTCCAAATGTAGAAGGTAACGTAGAGCTTACATCAAAAGATGAGCGCGACATTCAAAAAGAGTTACAGAGCATAATTGATGGATTGAACATTCAAAATGGATATGCTGCGTTTGACGGACAGTCTATCGAGGAAATGGATGAGGATGACAAGGAGCTTCTTATTAATTCCTTAGAACAATCACTTCGTATAGCAAAGAGGATGGCAAAACAAAAATTCACCCCTAAAAAATATAAGTAGTGGGAGTGATTCGGTGAAAGTTAAAAAAGGGGCTCAAGATTTGATTGACAGGTTTGGGACAAGCTGCCCTTTCAGACTTGCTGAGGAACTGGGGATTTGTGTAGTTTTCGAAGACCTCGGCAACATTCTAGGGTACTATAGCAAGCATTTTAGAATTCAAATTATACACATCAACGAAAATACATATGAACAGCAAAAGAAATTTATCTGCGCACACGAGTTAGGGCATGCTGTTTTACACCCTCACTCGAATACATCTTTTTTGAAAAGACAAACATACTATTCGACAGACAAAATTGAATCGGAGGCAAACGCCTTCGCTGTCGATCTTTTGTTTGCGAAAGAATCTGGCGACACCATAATGGTTAGAGAGATGATAGAAGATTATAAAATACCGAAGCATGTCCTAAATGAAAGGGGATACAAGTGATGGCAAGCTTTCAAAGGAGAGGAAAAACGTGGCAGTACACAATCAGCCACAAACCTAAGCCGATTCGAAAAGGAGGTTTCCGGACTAAGAAAGAAGCTCAGGCAGCTGCACACGAAGTGGAGTCACAACTACGGAGTGGGATCTCGGTACATGCGATAGAAGATATATCCTTTGCACAATATTTTAATGATTGGGTAAGCGTTTATAAAAGCCACACTCGCAAGAACACATATGAACGCTACCAAACTTCGTGCCGTACCATAAAAAAGCACTTTGGATCTAAGCCGATTCAGAAAATAACTAAAGTTGAATATCAAAAATTTCTGAACAAGTACGCAAAAGGTGACGAACAAGAACGCTCAAAAGCCACAGTGCGAAAAATAAATACTCACATAAGAGCCTGTGTAAAAGATGCGATCGACGAAGGGATAATCAAGATAGATTTTACAAGAAGTGCGGTGCTCGGAGGAAAGAAAGAAAAACGAGGTGACGAAAAGCATCTGCACTATGATGACAGCAAACGGCTCGCGACTGAAATAATCAAACGGTTAGATAAAAGTATCTCCTATTACATCATGCTAATTGCTCTGGTTTCTGGTTGTAGGTATGCAGAGATCGTCGGATTGACTCGAAAAGATTTTGATTTTGAGAAAGGTACAATAAGCATTAATAAAACATGGGGTTATAAGAAGGAAATGCACGAAGGGTTTGGGCCCACCAAAAATGAACAATCGGTTCGTACAATTGCGATTGATGGGAACACAATGAAAATATTCAAGGGGTTGTTTGAGAATATCCCAGAGAACATTCACAAATTAGTTTTTTACAGTAGGTCTTCCCAGTACAAAGTGGTAGCCAATAACACTGTAAATAAAACGCTACGCGCACTTCTTGAGGAGTTAAGCATTCCCAACATTAGTGTACACGGCTTGAGACATACCCATGCTAGCGTTTTGCTCTATTCGGGTGTTTCGATATACTTTGTTTCCGAACGACTCGGACACGGCGATTTAGAGACTACAATGAACACATACGCGCATCTGGTCAAAGAGCTCCGACAGAAAGATGAGGAGAAGACAACCGAAGTATTCTCTGAGTGGGTCGCAAGCTAATGTGTAAAAAATGTGTAAAACGAAAAAAAATCTTATCGTTTCCTATCGACTCTCCGCAAAAATAAAAGCACCCTAAAATGCTTATACAGCAATGTTTTAAGGCGCTTCCTCATGTTCTTATCTTGACTCTCAAAAACTAAATGACGTCCCAGGAGAGATTCGAACTCCCGACCGTCGGCTTAGAAGGCCGATGCTCTATCCAGCTGAGCTACTGGGACAAAAAGCGGGTGATGGGAATCGAACCCACGACATCAGCTTGGAAGGCTGAGGTTTTACCACTAAACTACACCCGCATGTCACTCGTTCAATGCGACAATATTTATTTTAACGAATATGTTGGCTATAGTCAACGTTTTTTTGATGGAATGGACCAATTTTCTTTGAAAACGAGTTTCCCTGTATTGAATTCAAGAAATGAAATCTCCACAGCATTGTCTTTTCGCTCTAACAGGGCGTACGTCGCTTCCACTCGTTGCCTAGGCAATCGGACAGATCCCGGGTTCAGAACTAAAATCCCTTCATTCTCATAAGCCTCAGCAATATGAGAATGCCCGTGCATGACAATGTCGGCGTCAGCACGTTTTGCGCTTTGAACGATTTGGTCAGAGGAGCCTTTGACGCCATGTAGATGTCCATGGGATACGTAAATCCGAAGACCTTCCCATGAATGCGTAACAACTTCCGGAAATGAACCGATGTCACAATTTCCTTTAACAGTGACCATCCCCTCCAACTCGTCCGCTTTTGGGCTGAGCTCGGAGTCACCGCAATGAATTATCGCTTCAATGTCTTTCGAATGACGGTCCCAAAGCAGATCCAACTCGACATCAAACCCATGGCTGTCACTTAACACAAGAAGCTTGTTTGGCATGTTGTGTTCCCTCCAATCTTATCGCTGTGCCCAGAACGCCGCAAGCTTTTGTAAGGCAAGGGCACGGTGGCTCAGCTTGTTTTTTTCGTCTGGTTGTAACTCTGCGGTTGTTTTTTCACGATCTGGGAGATAAAACAAAGGATCATAGCCAAAGCCGTTCGTCCCCTGTTCTTCCTCAGCAATCACACCTCGAAGCTCTCCGCGGAAGAACTGCGTCGCCTCTCCTGGCACGCATAGCGCAAGCACACAAACGAAGACGGCTCCACGTTGTGTTTCTCCTTGAAGTGCTGTGAGCAGCTTCTGGTTGTTCGCTTGATCGTTTTTCTCAAGTCCAGCATAACGCGCCGAATAAACCCCAGGCGCTCCATCAAGGGCATCCACAGCAAGACCGGAATCATCGGCAACGGCTGGTAATCCCGTCGCCTTCATCACCGCTTCTGCTTTGATTTCTGCATTTTCCTCAAAGGTAACGCCCGTTTCTTCAATATCCTCATTAAAGTTCACATCAGCTAACGATAAAACTTTGATCGGTGTGTTTGCGAAAAGCGCTGCAAATTCCTTGATTTTGCCTTGATTCTGTGTGGCTATAACGATTTTTCTTTCATTGGTCTTCACACTAACAAATCCTTTGCATGGGCTAACGCTTCTTGCTGGAGGTCAATAAGCTCATTAATGCCTTTTTCACCATAATGAAGCATTGCCTGAAGCTCATGACTCGTGAAAGTAGATTCTTCACCAGACCCCTGTAGCTCGACAAATTCGCCTGCTCCTGTCATGACGATGTTCATATCAACATTCGCGTCCGCGTCTTCAATATAATTCAAGTCCAATACGGCTTCGTTTTCAGACGTTATTCCAACGGAAACAGCAGCAAGCCAATCTTTAATCGGGAAACTCGAAAACGGCTTTTGTTTATGAACCGTAGCTATCGCGTCTGTCATCGCAACAAACGCGCCGGTAATTGCTGCTGTACGTGTTCCGCCATCCGCCTGAATAACATCACAGTCGATCCAAATAGTCCGCTCTCCAAGCGCTTTTAAATCAACAACAGCTCGTAAAGCTCGACCAATTAAACGCTGAATTTCCATCGTCCGCCCAGCGACTTTTCCTTTAGACGATTCGCGAATATTTCGTCGCTCCGTCGCCCGAGGCAACATCGCATATTCTGCGGTGACCCACCCCTTGCCGCTCCCTCTAAGAAATGGCGGCACCTTGTCTTCTACTGAAGCTGTACAGATGACCTTCGTATCTCCAAATGAAATCAATACCGATCCTTCTGCGTGTTTAATGTAATTCGTTTCTATGTATACCGGACGAAGCTCATCATCCTGTCTGCCATCATGTCTCAATCTTTCGGTCGCCTCCATGTCTCTTCTACTTCGAGATTTACTGTAAGTATACGATACTTTAAGATCGTTTCCAAAGCATCCGTCCCATATGCTTCTGTTAAAAACTGAGCATTAGAGAGTTTCACCATTTTAATCGTTCGTTGCCTTTTGGTCAAGGTATCGTGTAGATGTTGCTGTTGCACTTGTACCCTTTAGGGTGCAACGAGAAAAACAGACATGAATGCCAATCCATTCACATCTGTTTTTGGGATGGGTTAAAACTTTCCTTGGTTGGTCACTGCTGGGCGACTGACGACTTCTTCGACAACTAGGTCGCCTTCTTCAGACGAATTCACATCCACACTGACTTGCTTCACATCGCCGACCTCGGTCAAAGACAACACGAGTGGTTCAAGCACTTGATTGGATAGACCAGGTTGTTCATTGCCACTCAGGACTGCCGCAGTGAACTGTAAGTAGACAGTGCCTGCGTCGATTTCTGGATTCGCTGTTAATTCGGTATCTGGATGAAAGCCTGTAAGCAAAGAGGTCTCAAAGCCTGGCCCCTTTACAAGCTCTTCTACAATGGTTTGCGCTGTCTCTTCTTCCGTCTCCAAGCGATCGCTATCAACCCGTTTAGTCACAGGTACGTAGTAAGACGTTTTGTCATGCTGCGCAACGTAGTAAACTGTAACTGGCTCTGAGCTGCGAATGTCCGTGACATCTGATGACTGTATGTTAATGCCCATCTCTCTTGTGACGCCGCCATGAATCGGCTCATGATTGACTGGCATGACATCCTGTTCAAAGCCATTAATCCAAATATTCACCTTGTCAATTGTGTCAAATTGCGTTAGTGTCCACGTGATCGCTTCAAGAATCTGGCGTTCACTTTCAGGTGCATACGATGCAAACTCATTTGAGAAATCAACTACGGCTGTACCGTCTTCACGAATGTCGACCCCGTTAATGACCGTTCCTTGTGGCAACACTGCCTGAAAACCATTTGGCAATAACTCTGTTACAGGACCACCTGTGACCATGTATTCTAACGCTTGCTTTGCCACTTCATCTGTTGCTGGGAGTGGCAGTGTTTGGGGAACGACATAGCCATTGGCGTCTAGCAAATACACCTCACGAACATCAGGTGTGTTCGCTCCTTCCTCTCCAGAACCCTCACCATCAGACGGTTGTTTCTCAATTGTCATCTCTGGTGGAGGGTCAATCTGTTTTGCAGTTTCCTTTTCTCCTTGGAACATACAACCGGCCAATACAGTTGCAAACAAACAGAACAGAATGGCCATAAGACCGTGTCTTCGATGCGCGCGCATACATTTCCTCCTCAAAATAGGTTGTACTAAAATGTATACGAGCCTATTGCGTCGGATATTCCATCCTTTCACGAAGAAAACATAGAGATCTTTTCTAAATGCTACTTAACGACTGGTGATTCAGGTTCCCTTAAGATAAAAACACCTGAATCGCCACTAGAGCGTCAAGTGTTTTATATCTAAAATTCCTTTCATGAAGACTCATCCTCTAAACGTGCATAAGATACGTGAATCTCTTTTTCAAGCCAACGCTCTGCCATTTGCTTAAAGAGAGATGGTTGTCCCGTCGTATAGAAATGAGGCGTCGGGCTTAAGGTTGGAGAACTTTCAATCTGTTGGTAATGAAGGATTGTACTCGCTTCTCTAGCGGTTTCTTCTCCAGAGGAGATTAAGATCACATTTTCGCCTACGGCTTTCTGTATAAGGACTGTAAGCATTGGATAATGCGTACAGCCTAAAATTAAGGCATCGACCTCCTGTGATTGAAAGGTCGTTCCAAGCACAGCAGAGACGACTGCCTGATTGTCCTCACCAGACGTCCGCCCTTGTTCTGCCAAAGGAACAAAAGCAGGGCACGGGAGGCTTGTCACCTTAATGGATGTATCGATACTAAACAGCGCTTTTTCATACGCTTGACTGTTGATCGTTCCAATGGTCCCAATAACACCTATGCGTTTGTTTTTCGTCTTTTTCACTGCCGCTCTTGCCCCTGGATGAACAACTCCTAGAACAGGAATAGGCAACATCCTTTTTAAACTCTCAAGCATAACTGCCGTTGCCGTGTTGCAAGCAACAATAAGCATTTTCAGCTTATGCTTCTCCAACAAAAAGTCCACCATTTCTTGGGTGAACTGGCGAACTTCTTGAGTGTCACGTGGTCCATAAGGACATCTTGCAGTATCTCCTAAATAAACGATCGGCTCATGTGGCAACTGCCGCATAACCTCTTTCACAACCGTTAAGCCCCCGATGCCTGAATCAATAATTCCAATAGCTCTTTCCAAAAGTTGTTCCCCATTTTTTATTTATTCGTTCAGTTGACCTGCTTATGCTTACGGGAAGCACTGTGATTATGAAACCATATAATTTAATCTCTCATGCTGTCGCACGCACATGACGCTTTCATTTGAGCGCTTTAGCCCTCGTTCGATCCGCGGCCATGCTGTCGTCAAGCTTCTCAAGTACTTTAGCAATGAACGGAATATCCGCTTCTTCAAATCCATTAAGAATATCAGCAAGATACGCTTGTCTCTTTTCAATGACTTCGGTAATCACCCGCATACCTTCATCCATAATATGAATTCGAACAACTCTGCGGTCATTTTCATCTCGTACACGACGCACAAGATCATTTTTTTCAAGTCGATCGACTAAATCCGTCGTTGTACTACACGCCAGATATAGTTTATGTGACAATTCCCCGATCGTCAAATCCCCTTTTTCCTTTAGCCATTGCAATGCCTGGAATTGAGGTGGGGTAATTGGATAATTTGTAAGTATTTCTCTGCCCTTCTGTTTTAGCATCCCAGAGATGGATCGCAGTGACCGTTCAATTTGGTTCACTGAAGTTATTGTTGTCAACGCCTGACCTCCTCCGTACTTTCTACCTATTTTGGATGGTTTTCTAGAAAATATCAAGCGTTACCTTTCTCATATGTGTTCGCAGACTCATTCTTTTTTTGTCGACACCTTTTTATGTACACCGGCTCCTCCTAAGAAGCCGGCCACTTTCATGCCTATAGTGTTAATTCGCCCATCCGTAGCAGCTCAACAACAGCCTGAGAACGTCCTTTGACCCCAAGTTTCTGCATTGCATTAGAAATATGGTTTCGTACGGTTTTTTCGCTGATAAACAATTCGCCAGCGATTTCCCTCGTAGTTTTGTCTTGAACCAATAGCTCAAAGACTTCTCGTTCTCTTTTTGTTAGCAACGGCTTCGGTTGATAATCTTTATCTCTCAATCATCTGATACCTCCTTGCCGTAAAATCAACTGTGACGCAACAAGGGAAAACGATCTATCACCATAAAGTATGTCGGCACAGAGGAACCTGTGACTTCTTTACACCGGGTTTTAAAACATAAGATCATCTTTCTTGCTTTACCCGGTTAATGTAATTGCTTAGCGTAAGAAAATCGCTCTCACCAAACACAACATTTCGTTCGATAGAAAACCGATGTGCTTCATTCTGTTTTACAGCCGCAATCCGTTCATCATGCATCCTCAAGCAGTCTTTCCCTAAGAACTTTCACACGCCGATCATTCGATCACTTACGTCCGTTCTTCATGGCAAACCTACATATAGACGTCATTAAACCGAAGTCGCTTTAAAGGCTCTTTCTTGCTTATGCAGAACAACGAAAAAAAGTGCTCATCGACAATTGTATCGACGAGCACTTTTTTATTCATTTGTTATTGTCCAAAAAAGCTTTTAAAGGATTGAATGTTCGTTTGGCGGTTCATTGACGCAATGGACGTTGTTAAAGGAATCCCTTTAGGGCAAGCCTCTACGCAGTTTTGTGAATTTCCGCAATTGCTTATACCGCCATCACCCATCAAGGCTTCTAGACGTTCTTCTTTGTTCATCTCACCGGTTGGATGAGCATTAAACAAGCGCACTTGCGAGATGGCAGCTGGTCCAATAAAGTTTGATTTACTGTTGACGTTAGGACAAGCCTCTAAACAGACACCACACGTCATACATTTTGAAAGCTCGTACGCCCACTGACGACGTCGTTCCGGCATTCTTGGACCTGGTCCAAGATCGTACGTGCCGTCAATTGGAATCCATGCCTTCACCTTTTTCAAGGAATCAAACATGCGGCTACGATCAATCATTAAATCTCGTACCACAGGAAAGGTGGTCATCGGCTTGAGTCGGATCGGCTGTTCAAATTGATCAATGAGCGCCGTACAAGACTGTCTTGGGGAGCCATTGATGACCATTGAACAAGCTCCACACACCTCTTCCAGACAGTTCATATCCCACTGAACTGGGGTTGTCCGTTGCCCGCTTTTACTGACCGGGTTCCGACGGATTTCCATTAAGGCGGAGATAATGTTCATGTTCTCACGGTAGGGAATTGAAAATTCCTCATCATACGGCTCAGCATTTGGGTTTTCCTGCCGAGTGATGATCAGGTGAATGACCTTTTCACTCATGATGATGCAGCCCCTTTCTTAGACTGAGAGTAGTCACGTTTACGAGGCGGAATGAGAGACGTATCCACTTCCTCATACGTAAACTCTGGCGATTGCGTTACTGGATTGAACATTGCTTTTGTTGTTTTTAAGAATTCCTCATCATTACGGTCTGGGAATTCAGGCTTGTAGTGGGCACCACGACTTTCATTACGATTGTATGCCCCGATCGTAATGACGCGCGCCAAGTGAAGCATGTTTTTCAATTGACGAATAAACATCGCACCTGAGTTGCTCCATTTTGACGTATCGTTGACATTGATTCGGCTATAGCGTTCGATGAGCTCTTGAATCTTTTCATCAGTTTTCAATAGCTTATCGTTATGTCGTACAACCGTTACGTTATCCGTCATCCACTCGCCCAGCTCTTTATGAAGGACATAGGCGTTTTCGTCGCCGTCCATTTTTAAAATATCTTCAAACTGATCCTTTTCCTGCTGAACATGTTCATCAAATAGAGAATCAGGCAAGTCTTGTGCAAGTGCATCAAGGCCTTTTACATAACTTACTGCGTTTGGCCCAGCCACCATTCCACCGAAAATGGAAGAAAGCAATGAATTGGCCCCAAGACGGTTCGCCCCGTGTTGGCTATAATCACATTCACCTGCTGCAAAAAGCCCAGGAATGTTACTCATTTGATCGTCATCCACCCAAAGACCACCCATTGAATAGTGAACAGCTGGGAAGATTTTCATAGGGACTTTACGTGGATCATCGCCCATGAATTTTTCGTAAATCTCAATAATCGCCCCAAGCTTAACATCGAGCTCGTGCGAATCTTTATGAGACAAATCAAGGTACACCATGTTTTCTCCATTGATACCAAGCTTTTGACTAACACATACGTCAAAGATTTCACGTGTCGCAATATCACGAGGCACTAGATTTCCGTACGCTGGGTATTTTTCCTCGAGGAAATACCATGGTTTTCCATCTTTATACGTCCAAACACGGCCACCTTCACCACGTGCTGACTCACTCATCAAACGCAACTTGTCATCTCCAGGAATTGCTGTCGGATGAATTTGAATAAATTCGCCATTGGCATATGCAGCGCCTTGCTGATATACAGCTGCCGCAGCCGACCCTGTGTTGATCATAGAGTTCGTCGACTTACCGAAAATGATCCCAGGACCACCTGTTGCCAAAATGACAGCATCTGCACGGAAATGCTTGATTTCCATTGACGTAAGCTCTTGAACAATTAAGCCGCGAGATCGACCATCTTGATCTTTAATGAGTGATAGGAACTCCCATCCTTCATACTTTGTGACTAAGCCCGCGACTTCATATCGACGGACCTGCTCGTCCAATGCATACAGAAGCTGCTGTCCTGTAGAAGCACCCGCATAAGCCGTTCGATGATGCTGTGTGCCGCCGAAGCGACGAAAGTCTAATAAGCCTTCTGGAGTTCGGTTGAACATGACACCCATCCGGTCCATAAGGTGAATAATGCCTGGCGCTGCGTCACACATTGCTTTGACAGGCTTTTGGTTGGCTAGGAAATCGCCACCATAAATCGTATCATCAAAATGCACATAGGGAGAGTCTCCTTCTCCTTTTGTGTTGACCGCGCCGTTAATGCCTCCTTGGGCACATACAGAATGCGAGCGCTTTACCGGAACGATTGAAAAAAGATCTACAGGGATCCCTGCTTCTGCTATTTTAATAACGGCCATTAAGCCAGCGAGCCCACCGCCAACAACCGCAATTTTTCCTTGACTCATTGAAGTCCACTCCTTACGTTTTTGCTAGGTTACACGATAAAAGCGAGAATGCTTCGAACGCCGATAAACGATAACACAAGAAAGATAATGATGGAAACGTACGATGCAATTCGCTGGGCTCTCGGCGTAACTGTAATCCCCCAGGTGACAGCAAATGACCAAAGACCATTCGCAAAGTGGAACGTCGTTGAAATGACACCAATGATATAAAACCAGATCATGAAATTGCTTTCAAAAATAGTTGCCATCATATCAAAATTGACTGGCACATCAAAAAATTGTGCGGCTAGGCGTGTTTCCCACACATGCCAAGCGACAAAAATGAGCGTGATCACGCCTGTGATTCGTTGCAGCATAAACATCCAGTTTCTGAAATATCCAAACCGGCTCACATTGTTTTTCGCTGTAAAAGCAATATATAGACCATAAATTGCGTGAAAAAGCAGCGGAAGAAAGATAATGAAGATCTCCAATGCGTAACGAAAAGGTAAACTTTCCATAAAGTGTGCGGCCGTGTTAAATGCTTCAGGACCTCTCGTCGCAAAATTGTTGACGACTAAATGCTGAATTAAAAACAGGCCTACCGGAATGACTCCCAATAATGAATGCAGCCGGCGATTGATGTACTCCGAATTAGCTGCCATAAAGCTCCTTAACCCCCTTATACTTGTGCAATATGTCTTGATGAAATTTTCACATGACTAGTATCGCGTCTATTGAATTGTGAGGAAAAAACCATTTCAATATGTGAAAAACTTCGCTATAATGTGACATGTTCATTTTACTCCCATGCGAACGGAAGGTCAAGGAAGCGAAAACCCTTTCATGAGGAAAAACACCAACTAACGTTAGATCAAGGTTTCGGAGGCTTATTCATGTCAAATCAATCGCAAGACGAAAAAAATGAAAACGATGTCCAAGTGACAGCGACCCCTTTTTCAATTCGGCTTTTACGTCAGGAACTTCTTCCAGAATTACTTGGAGAACAACAACAAATGGTCCTTTACTACAGTGGCAAACGGTTAGCTCGTAAATTTCCTTTAGAGACGCTAGACGAGTGTCCGGTTTTCTTTCATAAAGCGGAATGGGGTCAGCTTCGTTTAATCAAACAGAAAAAAAGCCAGCTTATCTTTGAACTCTCCAACTCTTTATTGCTCGAGAAAAAAAATCATTCCCCACAAGCCCTTTTTTCCCTTGAAGCCGGATTTTTGGCCGAAACGGTAGCGTCCATCATGAATGGAGAAGCTGAAGCGACTGTGGGTGAAGCCACCCGTGATGGGATCGTCCCAATCACGGTGGAATGGTACGCGTTTTAGCTGTCTTTCTCTACGGTCTCTGCTTCTTGGAAATGGGCAAGCAATGCGGTGGCGGCATCCTTTGGCAGCCCCGCCGTGGTCAGCTCCTCGAAGCTGGCCATTTTTAGTTGCTTGACACTTCCAAAATGCTTCAGAAGCATTTTCTTACGCTTTTCACCAACCCCTTTTACACCATCCAATGACGATTGAAACGCATTTTTGCCACGAAGCTGTCGATGAAAGGAAATGGCAAATCGATGCACCTCGTCTTGAATTCTTTGCAGTAAATAAAACGCTTGAGAATTCCGCTCAAGTGGGATAATCATCGCTGGCTCTCCAAAGAGCATATCCGCCGTTTTATGCTTTTTATCCTTCGCTAAACCACAAATAGGGATAGACAAATCCAATTCATTTTCAAGGACTTCCTTCGCTGCGCTCATATGCCCTTTGCCCCCATCAATGACAATAAGGTCTGGCAGTCTCCCACCTTCTCGCAGAATCCTTGTGTATCTTCGACGTATGACTTCTTGCATGGAAGCATAGTCGTCTGGTCCTTTCACCGTCTTGATCTTGTATTTTCGATAATCTTTTTTGTTCGGCTTTCCATCTTCAAACACAATCATGGCGGATACCGCATCTGTGCCGTGAATATTGGAGTTGTCAAAAGCCTCAATCCGTTCTGGATAGGGAATTTGAAGCGTTTGGCCAATTTGTTCTACAGCTCGAATTGTACGCTCTTCGTCGCGCTCAATTAATTTAAATTTTTCCTGTAAGGCAAGCTGGGCATTTTTTAGTGCAAGATCAAGCAACTCTTTTTTCTTGCCCCGTTTCGGCTGTACTGTCTTCACTTCGAGCAAACGTTCCGCAATAGCCGCGTCAGTCC
Source organism: Aureibacillus halotolerans (assembly GCF_004363045.1). Taxonomy (NCBI): domain Bacteria; kingdom Bacillati; phylum Bacillota; class Bacilli; order Caryophanales; family Bacillaceae; genus Aureibacillus; species Aureibacillus halotolerans. Next base: position 136,956 of record NZ_SNYJ01000008.1, on the reverse strand, counting down.
CCTCAGGCAACCAGATTTCTTTCGGTTTGATATGATGGCTTTTCGTATAAAACTGCCCTAAAAACGTCATAAAGTCCTCTTCTGGTTCTGCGTAAAACGGGAACATGCTTACATCGCGTTCAATCAACTTGCCATGACGGACGAAAAAGACCTGCACACACATCCAACCCTTATCAAAGGCATAGTGAAAAATATCTTTTGTCGTCATGTCGTTTGTCATCATTTGCTGCTTTTCCATGACAGCCGTAATATGTTGCATTTGATCTCGGAATTCCTTCGCTCGTTCAAATTCAAGCTTTGCTGCAGCACTCTCCATCTTTTGCTGCAGTTGCCCTTTAATGTCATGAAAGCCGCCATTTAGAAAATGGGTGATGTCCTGAACAATATCCTGCGTCTTTTCCTTGGCTACTTGGTATACACAAGGAGCTAAACATTGCCCTATATGGTAATACAAGCACACTTTATCAGGGAGCTTGTCACATTTCCGAAGTGGGTACAAACGATCTAAAAGCTTTTTGGTTTCTGTTGCGGCATACGCATTTGGATAAGGTCCGAAATATTTGCCGCCGTCTCTTTTGACATTTCTTGTGATCAACAAGCGCGGGTACTTTTCTTTTGTAATTTTTATAAATGGATAGCTTTTGTCATCCTTTAGCATGACATTGTATTTTGGATCGTATTTTTTGATCAGGTTCATTTCGAGAAGCAAAGCTTCAAATTCAGACGATGTGACAATGTATTCAAAATCGGTAATGTTTTGTACAAGCCGAAGCGTTTTGCCATCGTGGGAACCAGTAAAATACGAGCGTACTCGGTTTCGTAAATTTTTAGCTTTCCCTACGTAGATCACTTGATTGTGCTGATTTTTCATAAGATAACATCCTGGCTGCGCAGGCAAAATCTGTAGTTTTTCTTTTAACACGGGATATCCTCCTTTCTTTCATCATGTAACACCATTATTTGTTTTTGATATAATAAAACCGACCGGAATACGGTCGGTTTTCAAGTGAAAACAATGCTAAATAGACTATAACATTGACATATCCAGGCTAGATGAAAACGCTTGGCTTTCGAGGCGCAAAGCCTTGGGAGGCGCGGAGTTGCCTCAAAGG
>NZ_SNYJ01000008.1:0-135745 GCF_004363045.1 Aureibacillus halotolerans | reverse complement strand
GCAATGAGCACCGATCAAGGCGATGCAACAAAGAAAGCGAGCGTTTGTCACCGATCATTTTCATGCTGGATGAAAACGCTTGGCTTTCGAGGCGCAAAGCCTTGGGAGGCGCGGAGTTGCCTCAAGGGCAATGAGCACCGATCAAGGCGATGCAACAAAGAAAGCGAGCGTTTGTCACCGATCATTTTCATGCTGGATGAAAACGCTTGGCTTTCGAGGCGCGAAGTCTTGAGAGGCGCGGAGTTGCCTCAAGGGCAATGAGCACCGATCAAGGCGATGCAACAAAGAAAGCGAGCGTTTGTCATCAGCATGACATGAATTATTGATGTTTTGCGAGCAGCTCAGCCAAAGCTTCCTTCGGCTGATAGCCAACCGCTTTGTCGACAACTTCACCGTTTTTAAATACGAGCATTGTCGGAATGCTCATCACTCCGTATTGACCAGCTGTTTCCTGATTTTCATCTACGTCAATTTTTGCGATTTTCACTTTTCCATTAAGGTCTTCGCTTAATTCATCTAGAACTGGAGCGATCATTTTACAAGGACCACACCAAGTCGCCCAAAAGTCAACGAGAACAAGGCCGTCCCCTGTTTCTTCTCGGAAATTCGTGTCTGTTACATGTACAACTGCCATTTTATTTTCCTCCTTTGCATCGTTCCATCTGGAGGGGATGCCTCCGATGATCTACAATGTGTTCAGTATTGAGTATACAATAAAATGAACACGATCTGCGAACAATATGTTTGATTAAATCTTGAGAACGTTAGTCTGTCCATTCGCCCTATTCCCTATAACAAATAGAAAACGCCAAGAAGCATGAAAAGGGTACATAAGGCAATTAATATTTTTGCGAGCATTTCCATAGTGAATCCTCCCTAGCGAATTCCAGCACCTACGACATAGGACAGACCTACAGAAATGACAAGGGACAAAAAGCCAACAGCACGATTGTCTTTCTCGATTTCCTTGTCGATATTAAAGGTCGGCGTTAGGAATTCAAAAATCAGGTACCCAAGAACGAGGAGCACGAAACCAAAGCAGCCCCATGCCAGCATCTCAAGCATGGAATCGTTTTGGGCAATCGAGTGACGAAATACATTTGCAATCCCAAAGATTTTGCCGCCAGTTGCCATCGCTACAGACAAATTTCCTCGTCTTATTTCTTTCCAATTTTTATACTTAGTGACCAGTTCAAACACAGCCAAAAAAACAATTGTGCTCAGAACGACAACGCTATAGTGACCAGCTGTTGCCACAAAATCATTTTCCCAAAATGCGTTCACCATGTGGCCTCCTTATTTAAGCTCAAATATGGTCACGCCGCTACCGCCTTCTCCGGCTTCTCCAGATCGTGTCTTTGTCACAGCCCGATGGTTCTTAGCATATTGCTGTACGCCCTTGCGTAAAGCTCCAGTCCCTTTGCCATGAATAATCGTGACGAGCGGATACCCCGCGAGCATCGCTTCATCAAGGTATTTTTCCAGCCTTTGCAAGGCGTCCTCGTAGCGCTCGCCTCTTAAATCTAACTCTGTCTTTATGGATGGTCCTCTCCCACGCACAGTTGCAATTGGCTTCGTTTCAATCGGCTCTGGTCGTGAGATATAAAGCAGATCAGCTTTGCTTACTTTCATTTTTAGCACACCGAGCTGCACTTCATATTCGTCTTCACTACGTTTATTAATAATATGGCCATGCTGCCCAAACGTCAGATGCTTCACTTCGTCACCGACCTGAAGGTTTTGATGACGAGGTTTTTTAACTGCTTTTTTGTTCCCTCCAGCTAACTTAGGGCTTGCCTCTTCAAGACGTTTCTTTGCTTCAATCAGCTCATGATCCTTCACACCGTGGCCTGCTCGATTTTGCATCTCGCGTAATGATTGCAAAATTTCCTCTGCTTCAGCCTTTGCTTTCGCTAGTGATTTCTCAGCCTTTTCTTCTGCTTTTTGGAACATGACTTCACGTTCTTCTTGGAAGTCTTGCAGCTCAGTTTCAAGCGACCTTTGTAATTCCTGTACCTCTTGTAAGCGTTCCTCAGCTCTGTTTCGGTCCTCTTCGGCTTTTTTCCTTGCTTCTTCAAGCGAGAGAATCATATTATTTACTTTGTGGCTTTCCGTACCGACTTGCTCTGATGCTTGCGAGACAATGCTTTCAGCGAGGCCGAGTCGTCTTGAAATATCAAATGCATTGCTTCGTCCAGGGACACCGATTAACAAACGATACGTCGGTTTTAGTGTGTCTGTGTTAAATTCAACTGACGCATTGATGACACCTTCTCTATTATAGCCATACGCTTTCAACTCTGGATAATGCGTGGTCGCAATGGTGTGTGCGCCTTTTTTGTGCACCTCATCCAAAATAGCCATGGCAAGCGCTGCGCCTTCTTGAGGGTCCGTCCCAGCGCCAAGCTCATCAAATAGCACAAGTGATTGGGTACCGACATGCTTTAAAATATCAACGATTTGCGTCATATGAGAAGAAAATGTACTTAAGCTCTGCTCGATGGATTGTTCATCACCGATATCTGCATAGACATTTTCAAACACAGCAATCGTTGAGCCATCTTGTGCAGGAATGTACAAGCCTGATTGACCCATTAAAGAAATGAGACCAAACGTCTTTAATGTCACTGTTTTCCCACCTGTATTTGGACCGGTAATCACCATCGTGTGCACATCGCCTCCAAGCTCAATGTCACTTGGGATCGCTTCGTTATAAGGAAGTAGGGGGTGTCTCGCCTTTTTAATAACAGCATACCCATTAGGGTCAAGTGCAGGGCGACTGCCTTTTATTGCTTCTCCGTAGAACGCTTTGGCAAATAAAAAGTCGAAATGGGCAAGTGTTTCAACATTCTCAAGCAGATCTGCCGTATGAAGGGCAACTTCAGCCGACAGTTCTCTGAGAATTCGATCCACCTCTTCTTTCTCCTTTAATCGTAGTTCCCTAAGTTCATTGTTCATCCCAACAACAGCCTGCGGTTCGATAAACAACGTTTGCCCAGAAGAAGATTGATCATGAACGAGTCCACCAATTGACTGGCGGTATTCCTGCTTCACTGGAAGCACAAAACGGTCATTTCTAATTGTAATAATTGTATCTGACAACATTTTTTGTGTTGAAGACGATTTTGTCATCTGAGACAATTTATCCCTCACTCGGGCTTCGGTTGACCGCCGGTTGCGGCGAATCGAACCTAGAGCATGACTTGCAGAATCGGACACGTCCCCCTGTTCATCAATGCATTGCTCAATCTGTCGTCTGAGCTCTACCAATCCATGAATTTGATCAGCCAATTGAAGCAAAAAGGGAATCTCGATTTCTTCTTCAGCCAATGGTTCAATAAATCGCTTAATTTGCTGTCCCCCGTAGATGGTTTGCGCAATTTGACTTAATTCTTGTGGGTTCAAGCCTCCACCAATTTCAGCCCGTTTGACGTGGGGACGAATGTCTGAGACGCCCCCCATGGGTACGTGACCTTTTTTCCGAACAACAGTGGCTGCTTCGTCTGTTTGGGCATGCCACTCCTTCACTGTCTCAAAATCAGACGATGGATGAAGTGCTTCCGCCCGTTCCTTGCCTAAGGAGCATGACGCATGTTTGGCAAGCTCCTTGCGAACTTTGTGAAATTCAAGCACCTTCAGCACACGCTCATTCATTATGCAACGATCCCTCTCTTTCTTTAATGCACCTTCAGCCACTCTTTAAATGCCTGAAGGGAGGTTGTATTAAGTAGATCCTCTTTTGTTAAAAAGGCTTTTCTTGCTGTTTTTACACCAACCGCCATATCTGCTAGCATGTCGATATTATGCGCATCTGTAGAAACTGCCATTTGAACCCCTGCACGTTTGGCCTTCTCCAGCCAGTAAGGCGCGAGATCAAATCGCATGGGATTTCCGTTAAGCTCTAGCACTGTTTGTGTTTCTGCCGCAACATGGATTAATGCGTCTACATCCACCTGATACCCTTCTCGCTTTCCAACGAGGCGCCCTGTTGGATGAGCAATCATATGCACATGCTCATTCTTCAAGGCTGTTTCAAGTCTCATCATTAGTTTATCACTAGACTGTGAGAATGAGGAATGAATAGATGCAATGACAAAATCAAGTCCTTTGAGAACGTCATCTTCATAGTCGAGAGTTCCATCCGGCAAAATGTCCATATCGGTGCCTTTAAAAAGATGGATGCCATCAATCTCGTCATTGACGCGATCTATTTCTTCACGCTGACGACGAATTTGCTCCACAGTCAGTCCTCTGGCTACTCGTAAATACTTTGAATGATCGGTAATTACGATATAAGAATAGCCTTTCTCTTTTGCGGCTAACGCCATCTCTTTGACAGAATACGCGCCGTCGCTCCATGTCGTATGCATGTGCAAGTCACCTTGGATGTCCTCAAGACGAACAAGCGTAGAAAGTTCGTTCTGATGTGTAAATTCTTTCTTGCCTTCACGCAGTTCTGGCGACATCATTGGCAAACCAAAATGGTCATAAAAAGCTTGCTCGGTTTCTGGAGTAACAATACCGGTCGCGGTTTCAATGCCATACTCGGAAATTTTTTCACCACGTTCTTTCGCAAGCTGGCGCAATTTCACGTTATGCTCTTTCGAACCAGTGAAATGATGTAAGGTTGACGCGAATTGGTCACTCGATACGAGTCTAACGTCCACTTGGATAGACGGTTTTTTCAGGCGGAGCGTCACCTTCGTATCCCCAGCTACGATAACCTCTTCAGCTAAGGACAAGGACGTCAGTGCTTGACTAACCATTGCTGGCCGTGATGTAGCTACAACAAAATCAAGATCCTTTACCGTCTCTTCCACACGCCGGAAACTTCCCCCTACCTCAACCCGTTCTACGTCAGGAATAGCTTTGACGACTTCAGCAAATTCTTTGACCAATGAGCGAACGGAGGCATACGAATGCCGCTGGGGACCTTGGTCACGTTCTTCGAGAGCACGCAAAATATTCGCCTCTGTTTTTGCTCCAAATCCCGCTAAGCTACTCACCTTTTGCTGTTCACATGCCGCTTTTAAGGAGGGGGCATCATGAACGCCGAGCTCCTGATGCAATTTAGCAATTTTCTTCCCTCCGAGCCCTGGCAAGTCTAGCAGTGGCGGCAAACCTTCAGGGACAGATTGCTGGAGCTCCTCAAGCAACGGAGAGTGACCTAGTTGAATCAAGTCATCAATCACTTGTGCGGTCCCTTTCCCGATCCCTTTTAACGCCCCAGGATCTTCTATTTCAGCAAGGCTGCGCTCTTCATCCTCAAGAGCAACAGCCGCTTTTCGATACGCTGATACTTTAAAGCCGTTTTCTCCTTTAATCTCAAGAAGAAGAGCTATTGTCTCTAACACGTGGATGATGTCTTTTTTATTCAAAACGGTCACTCCTCAATAATATCCGTGATTAATCGGGAAAAGCTTCTCCAAAAGGTCTAGGAGAAGCTTAATCACTGTTCCATATGGGCAAACCACAAGTCTTTAATCTGCTGTGACAATATAGGCGTTTGTTCTATAATGTTTTTGGCTATTGAAGAATGATCAATGGCCTCTTGAACCTGCTCGACTGGCAATAAGGCACCCACATACAAAAGCACAAAGACAATGAGATACACTTCTACAAATCCAAACACAGCTCCGAGTATGCGGTTAATGCCGTGCAGAATAGGCAAATCGGCAAGAAAATCGAGCATCGTGCCTAAGATTTGCAAAATCACCTTCGTCACAAAAAACAAAATGGCAAAAGCTACCCCGTTGTAAAAGGCTTGCTCCAAGAAGGGGGCATTTTCAAAAAGCGAAAAAGCACCTTCTTCTGCTCCTGAATAAGGAACCCATAACGTAATCTTTTCGCCGAGCTCTTTGTAGTACATAAAAGCGACGACAAATGATAGGACGAGACCAGCCAAATGTACGACTTGTAGAATTAAACCTCGTCTTAATCCAACCATTATCCCGATAAAAAGAATCAGGAGGAGTACCAAGTTAAGCATCCTTTAATTTTTCCTCTTTCCTTATGTAAGTCTGTAATAAATCATAGTCTTGTTTCAACTGTTCATAGGCTTTTTGAAGTTTTGCATAGTCATTGGTGACGTTTACGGCTGCTAAAATCGCCAGGCGATTCATGCCAAGATATGGATGTTTTAAGTCTAAATCACGCATCGTATCATCAACGCTCTCAGCTACATCACGAATGTGGGATGTATTTTCAGAGCCGACAATCGTAAACGGTTGCCCGTATATGGTAATAGTCGTTTTATTTTTCTGCTTTCCAGACAACGAAAATACCCCCTAAATAATTGACAATCTTGTCTATATCATAACATGAAACAGATTTGAAGTGAAAATGTTTTCCTAAAACTCTCTGTATTTTTTCGTCGAATGTGGTCGAAAATCTGTCTTACTCTGTTATTTGTAATGAGATTGAGAAATATTAAGGGGGATGACCGAACAAAACCAATAAATTTGGCGGTTCTGGGCACGGCACAACCGCTTCGTCAAAATACTTCGCTTTCCGCGGGCACGGCTTCAGCTTCCTCTGAAAGCAAGCTTTCAGAGGGGATCTTCAGCTCGTGCTGTTCCTGCAGGAGTCTGCGTATTTTGACTACGCTAATGTTTGTTTCTGCGTAACATGTTATTATTTTTGTTCTCGTATGAAAAAGAAAGTGGAAAATGCATGTCGAGGCATATTCCTTCAGCAATCAAGAAATTGAAGCTCATTGTTTCATTTAGAATTATTTCAACTGGTGAGAAGTAGCCTGTAGATCGTCTACTTCGCAGGATTGATGCATTTGAAAATTCTGTTCGATCTGTCGGATGAAGAGTTAGTCTAGAAGCTCAAGTGAACCTATCGTATCATTTGAACAGATTGAAATTGAGTTACGCAATAGGTTCAAAAACGAACGAAGCGCATGCCGATCTTTGAACACAACAACACAGAGATGAAACGATACCAAGGAAGGCATACAAATAGATACCGTTGCTTTTCCATAAGAAATACTAAGCATAATTTGACATAAACACTAAACGAATGTTAAAGCTAATAGAGAAAAAGCAGTCCACCTTCAAATAAGGATGGACTGCTTTTCTATGACTTTTTTTATTTAGCTAAACCCTGTTATGATCGGAGTTCTGCGCCAAATGTTTCTTTTAGCTTTGTTAGTACGTTGTCGTTGGCTGCTGTGACTTCTTCGTCTGTTAGTGTTCTCTCTGGTGCACTATAGAGCAAGGAATAAGCGAGTGATTTTTTTCCTTCTGGCAGCTTGTCACCTTCATAAACGTCGAATAGCTTTGCTTTTTGCAATAGTGATCCACCTGCTGTCAAGATGGCTTTTTGAATCTCGCCTGAAGCAACTTTTTGGTCGACAACGACGGCGATATCACGACTCATGGCAGGGAATCTAGGAACACCCGTATACTCATCTTCCTTTTCCTTGCCCAGCCATCCTGTCGTCATTAGTTCAAACACATAGGTTTCTTCTAGGTCTTGTTCAGCGGCAGCGAATGGGTGTAGCTGTGCAACGACACCAATCACTTCACCATCTACAGAAATCGCTGCAGTGCGTCCTGGATGAAGGTCTGGCTGGCGATCTGCATGGAAGGATACGTCTCCGTTAATGTGCAGCTCGTTCAGGAGAAGTTCTACAATGCCTTTTGCTTCATAAAAATCGACTGTTTGCTTCGCATGTTGCCAGCTTTGTTCGGTTGTGATGCCTGACAACACACCCGCTATATGCAAGTGCTCCTTGTAATTCTCTGGTCCATCAACTGTCGTATACACGGAGCTAATTTCGTACAGGGCACGTTTCGTAACTTTTCGATGCTGATTGTAAGCCGCTGCTTCCAGCAAATGCGGGAGAAGGCTCTGCCGTAAATAATGCCGTTCCTCACTCATTGGCATTGCAATGGCTATCGTCTGGACATCTTTGTATAAACTAAACTGTGTTGCTTTTTTCTTGCTCGTCAACGAGTACGTAATCGCTTCATTTAAACCAGCTTCTTCAAGCACACGTCGTGCTTTTCGAACAGCCTTTTGTTTATCTGTTAAGCCAAATTGCTTTGGCAACGTTGCTGGTAAGGTTGCTGGAATGCGATCATAGCCATACAAGCGACCAATTTCTTCAATGAGATCCTGAGCCAATGTAATATCAGGTCGTCTTGTCGGCACTTGAACAGCGAATGCTTCACCATCTTGGGTGTATGGGAATTGCAAAGCAACAAATGTCGCTGCAATGGCGTCTGCTGAAATGTCAGTGCCAAGCAGAGCGTTCGCATGAGATACGGTCACTTTGACGATTTGTTCCTTAGGTAATTCGTTCTCTTGCGACACAATACCTTGACGGACAGTGGCGTTGGCGTATTTTTGCAGCAAATGTGCCGCTCGCTCAGACGCTTTCTTCGTGCGTACTGGATCAACGCCTTTTTCAAAACGTGCACTTGATTCACTTCGTAAGCCATGCGCTTTTGACGTTGCTCTTACAGTGATCGGGGCAAAATACGCTGCTTCAAGTAGTATCGTCGTTGTCTGAGGAGTGACCTCTGTCGACTGACCTCCCATCACCCCTGCAATCGCAATCGGCTGCTCGCCGTTTGTAATCACTAGCTCGCCTTCCATCAGCGTTCTTGTCTGTCCATCAAGCGTGATCAGGCTTTCGTTCGCTTTTGCATGTCGAACAACGATCTCTTTTGAGTCGAGTTTGTCATAATCAAACGCATGCAGCGGCTGACCGTATTCTAAGAGGACATAATTTGTAATATCAACAACATTATTAATAGGACGAATGCCAGCAGAAATTAAACGGCGTTGTAACCAAAATGGCGATGGTGCAATAGTGACATTCTCAAGAATTCGTGCCGAGTAATAAGGGTTGTCAGCTGTCGCTTCAACCGTCACTGAAATCGCATCACTTGTAGCTAGGTCACTCTCTTCGACGGATTCATCAGGCCATTTTACATCTGTGTTCAAAATGGCTGCTGTTTCGTACGCTGTTCCTAGAATGCTCAAGCAATCAGAGCGGTTTGGCGTTAGTCCCAGTTCAATAATAGCGTCATCAAGCTTTAATGCTTTTGCCGCAGGTGTCCCTGAGTCTACATCCTCTGTAAACACATAGATGCCATCAGCCACTTCTTTAGGCACAAGCGCTTGTGGCACACCAAGTTCAGACAAGGAACAGATCATGCCCTCTGAAACTTCGCCACGAAGCTTTGCTTTTTTAATTTTAATGCCACCTGGTAGCTTGGCTCCTGGCTGAGCCACAACAACATGCTGTCCAGCAGCGACGTTTTTCGCTCCGCAAACAATTTGTACGGTCTCCCTGCCAGTATTGACCTGACATAGGTTTAGTTTATCTGCATCTGGGTGTGGATGGCATTGTTCCACATAGCCAACAACCACTTTATCAAGTGACGCTGCCATCCGATCGACATGCTCTACTTCTATGCCAGTGCGTGTAATTTTTTCGGCAAGCTCTTCTGCCGTCGTCTGCTTTGTGTTCACATAATCGTTAAGCCATTCATAAGAAACAAGCATAGTAGTGTCCTCTCCTTACTTTCGATTAAATTGCTGAATGAAGCGAAGGTCATTGGTATAAAAATGACGAATGTCTTCGATACCATACTTTAGCATCGCAATTCGATCTGGTCCCATACCAAAGGCAAAGCCTGTATATTTTTCAGGGTCGAATCCAGCCATCTCCAATACACGAGGATGCACCATTCCTGCCCCTAGAATCTCGATCCACCCCGTTTGCTTACAAACCGAACAACCTTTGCCCTGACAAATGCTGCATGAAATATCGACTTCAACAGACGGTTCCGTAAAAGGGAAAAAGCTTGGTCGTAAACGGATGTCACGTTCCTCGCCAAACATTTCCTTAGCGAACACTTCGAGCGTTCCCTTCAAGTCACTCATGCGAATGTTTTCATCGACGACGAGTCCTTCAATTTGCATAAATTGATGGGAGTGCGTCGCATCATCGTTGTCGCGACGATACACTTTGCCTGGACAAATGATCTTAACCGGTCCACGCCCGTTCATTTTTTCCATTGTTCGCGGCTGGACTGGAGAGGTCTGTGTACGAAGCAATAGCTCCTCTGTAATGTAAAACGAATCCTGCATGTCACGAGCAGGGTGACTTTTTGGCAGGTTCAATGCCTCAAAGTTGTAATAATCACTTTCCACCTCGGGACCTTCTGCAACGCTATATCCCATGGAAAGAAAAAAGTCTTCGATTTCTTCAATGACCTGAGTCAGTGGATGTGGATGTCCTACAGCTTTTGAAACCCCTGGCAGCGTGACATCAATTGTTTCCGACGCAAGCTTCTGCTCAATTTCCGCTGCTTTCAACGTCTGCTGCTTCTTTTCAATGGCTTCTTGAATGCTTCCTCTCACCTCGTTGGCCACTTGCCCAATAAGCGGACGCTCTTCAGCACTCAACTTCCCCATCCCGCGTAACACTTCTGTGATGGGCCCTTTTTTCCCTAAAAATTTCACTTTAATGTCTTGCAGCTCTTTCCCTTGCTCAGCCTTTTCAACATCCGCAAGTGCTTGCTCTTGTAAGGCATATAGCTCATCTTTCATGAAAGGAACCTCCTTTAAAATGACACCATTTATGGCGATTGATCGTTTTTAAACACAAAAAAACGCCCCCTAAAAAAGGGACGAAAATTCCGCGGTACCACCCTTGTTGGCTACTTGAATAAGCCCAACTCGACTTCATATAACGGTGAAGTGTCCGGATCGTCTTTCGCTTTTATAAATTAAAAGCATCCAAACGTCTGCTCCAGAGTGAATTCAAAAGTCCATGCAATCAAGGGGGCTTTCAGTCTATGGCACCCTTCCCTAAAATGACGCATCGTCGACTTCCTACTTGGCTCCTTCAAAGCATTTGCTAGGAATTGCATTCATAATACGTTTATCAATCCTTAGTATAGCGACCTACGTTCCGAAACACAACTATAATTTCCAATAAGGTACGGAAGTAGTTTCAGGGAAGCAATATACCTTCATATAGATTAGGTCAGCGCTTAGAGTGCAATCGATAAAGGACAATACCAGCAGCCACAGTCACGTTTAACGATTCAGTTTTCCCTGCCATCGGAATCGTAAGAAGCTGTGCTGCCTTATCCAATAGGGCTGGCGATACCCCTTTCCCCTCATTACCAAAAAGAATCGCAAAGTTCAAAGGCACCTCTGCCTCTTCAAGTGATTCGCCGTTCATTGCCGTGGCCAACAGTGGAATGTGATGCTGGTGCAATTCTTCCGTAAATGCTTGTAAGTTCCGTCGAAGAATTGGGATGTGGAACAGTGCACCTTGCGTGGAACGAATTGTTTTACTGCTATACACATCGGCACAGTGCTCTCCTAAGACCACGCCTGTCATGCCCAGTACTTCTGCGGTTCGAATAATCGTTCCAACATTCCCTGGATCCTGTACGTCATCGAGCAGGACGTATCGACCTGCTGACAAGTCACTGTCCGGTTCATTGGGCATCTCAGCCACAGCAATAATACCTTGTGGTGAGGGGGTATCACTCAGTGCACGGATAATTTCTTCACTGCATTCAATGCATTCCGCATCTGTATTTTGCGGAGGGTCGCAGCGGTTTGGATCATAAAAAATGTATTCAAGAGACAGTTGGGCAGATATCGCTTCCTGAAGCAAATGCTGGCCATCAATGAGAAACTGGCCCTGCTCCTCTCGATACTTCTTTGCTTTTAGTTTTTTGCACTGTTTGATCAGTGGATTTTGGACAGACAATATTTGTTTCATGAAAGCTCCTCTTTTCATAACGCTAGTATAAACTATTTCCTTACGCCATAAACTACGGAGGCACCGTAGATTGTCTATCGTTAAGACTATAGGAGGCGTACGAATGGATTTAAATTTGCGTAAAGCCATCACTCAAAACGTGCAATCCAATTCGAGAGATGAACTTGAGAATACGATTGTTGACGCGATTCAAAGCGGTGAAGAAAAAATGCTTCCTGGTCTAGGCGTACTCTTTGAGATCATTTGGCAACATGCGGACCAAGAGGAACAGGAAGAGATGTTAACGATGCTTCACGATGGTCTTCACACGAATTAGATCATCACACAAAAAGGATGCCTTTGCTCGATAGTGGATGGAAGCTGTGCATAAACCGTGCACTTTTCTCCCGCTATCGCTTGCATTAGGCATCCTTTTTCCCTAAACCCAAAACACTTTATGATAAGCGGTTAATCAAAGGTAATGGCTCTCACCGTTTCCTTATCTAGCTTTTCAATAATGCGAACGATGAGGTCTACCGTGTTTTCGTAATCATCTCGATGCAAAATGCCCGCATGAGAATGTATATAGCGTGTCGGAATTGTAATCGAAAGCGCCGGCACACCATTTGCAGTCACATGAATGGCACCAGAATCTGTTCCCCCGCCAGGCATCGCTTCATATTGGTAAGGAATATTTGCTTCATCTGCCGTTGCTACAACAAAATCGCGCAATCCTTTATGGGAGACCATTGAGGCGTCATACAAGACGATTTGTGGGCCTTTTCCAAGCGTGCCACTTGCCTCTTTTGAAGTCACACCAGGCATATCACCCGCCACGCCAACATCAACACCAAAACCAATATCAGGCTGAATATAATGCGCCGCCGTTTTTGCACCACGCAGACCAACTTCTTCCTGAATCGTTCCTACACCATACACAATATTAGGGTGCTTTTTGTCCTTTAACGCTTTAAGAACGTCGATAGCAATGGCACAGCCTATTCGGTTGTCCCACGCTTTAGCCAAAAGCATTTTTTCGTTCTCCATCACCGTAAATTCAAAATATGGCACGGCCTGATCACCAGGTCGAACACCAAAGCCTTCTGCCTCTTCACGGCTCGAAGCACCTATGTCGATAAACATATCTTTAATCTCTACAGGTTTTTTGCGTGCTTCAGGGGAAAGGATATGTGGTGGTTTGGAACCAATCACCCCTGTGACGTCCCCTTTAGAGGTCACGATTGTCACACGCTGTGCCAGCATCACCTGACTCCACCAGCCTCCAACCGTTTGGAAACGCAGATACCCGCGATCGTCGATGCTTGTAATCATAAAGCCAACTTCATCAAGATGGCCTGCGACCATAATTTTAGGGCCATCTTTATCACCAGTTTTTTTTGCAATCAAGCTTCCTAAATGGTCTGTCACAATGCCATCTGCGTCAGTATAAGGACGGATGTGTTTTTCCATCACTTGACGTGGTTCGCTTTCATTTCCAGGAATTCCTTTGGCATCTGTTAATTCTTTAAGCATATGTAACGTATCATCTAGAGGCATACAAGCTCTCTCCTTTATCTCTTTGGTATACAATAAGTATACGTGGTTTTGATCTGATTAATCAAATGGTCCGATGGTATGGTTTGAAACTTTTTGAGATCGTGAAAAGTATAGTATAGAGAAGAGAAAAAAAAGGAGGGAATGCCATGCAATGGACCTTGATCGTATTGCTCGTTTTAGCAATGGCTATTGTTGCTTTTAGCATTCGTAAATATATGCAACAGCCACAGCGGTCGTTTTCTAAAGCCCAAGAAGAGGATGGTTTTTTTCTATTGGATTCAAAAGATGACCCACACTTAAATTTGCAGCTTACCTATCGCGGTGTTGACTTCGAAGGCAAAAAAAGTGTCGGGCCATCCGAAAACTCCTTTGAAGTTGTGTCTGTTCTGCTTTGGTCAAATCACCCCGATCTTTTGTTTGGTTTTACAAAAGATGATTTTTATTTTATTGAACATGAAGTGCTCATCCATTACCCGATGGCCGAGATCCAATGGAAGTCCCCCGTCAAGGAGCTATTCACTCAATAAAGGATAGAATTATTCTTTGGAACGAACGCGTGGAGAAGCAAAAAACTCACTCCACGAAACAATGCTCCTCCTTTGACGGAGCGAATAGGCGAGACCAATTAGGATAACAGCAAATACAATGAATACAGGGACTGACATTTGATAAAGCCATTTGCCACACAATGTGTAAAACGCAGCAGATGGCACAATGGTGTATAGGGAGGAGCGACGGTATGCTGAGGCACTGGCACTCAGCTTCATCACGCAGAGGGACATGAGGTGAAAATGAACGAACGGCAACAAACGTAAAATCGTGATCTGCTGAAGTGTTAGTTGACGATGACCGGCATATTTTTTTTGCAGCCCCTGAAATCGCTTTTCAATCCATGGCACACTTTTTACTCCCCAATAAAACCACTCGCAAACGAGCCACATGCCGATAAGAGAGAGCAACGTTCCGGTAAAAAACCCAAATAGCATTCCGCCTAGCAAACAAACGATTGGCACAGGCAAAAAAAGCAGTGGGCGACATGCATGCAAAGCAATGAACAGCAGTGGGGCAAAAAAGCCTGAGGATTCTACCCATCTTGATGCAAATTCTAGCCATTCCTGCACTGGTCATGCCTCCTTTTCTAGACAATGCCACTATATGCTAGCGAAGAAGAGACCAGTACAAAACGATAAGCAGCCCACACTGAATAACACTTAAAAGCGGCAAGCCGATACGAAACGAAGCATGTTTGGTTTTATGACGCCACTGCACCATGCCAGCCCAGGCGCCAACAGCTCCAAACAACCAAGCGAAGAGCCAAAGTCGCCGTTCCGAGATCCGGCGTTTATTTCGTACAGCTCTGCGTTTGTCACTTCCCATTAAAGCAAAAGCGATCATGTTGATGACCAGCCACAGTCCTGCAATATACAGTTCCACAGACATACACTTCCTTTACTTAAGCACATCATTTAGGACTAAAAAGAATAACAGAAGATTGTAGGAATGCTTATTATTTTCGCCCCAGCTTGTTGAGAATACAGTTTAATTCAAATGGCGACATACTTGCAACAAAAAAAGAGGCGTTGTCTGCCCCTTTAAACGTTTATTCGTTTCACATAACCAATTAGGCTCTCATACCTCATCAGAACTGCCGCTTGGTTTTATTCATCTATTTTTCATTAGCATTCTTAGCGTTGCACTTCTTCCAAGCAGAGTTCAGAAAATTGCCCTCTCAAGAGTACGCCGGGTAAAGGCTGATACGTTTAACATACTTATCGTCCCCCTCAAGCCTTAAATATAACGTATACTCACCTAAATTGTAACGCTTTCCCCGATGCATGCCATGAGCGACCTCGTCAGGCTGCTCCCCAATGGCTTCGACGACGTCTGTTAATAGTACGGGTTCATCAAAAACGACGGCTATCTCATTAACGAATGGATTCGAGACGATATCAACCTTTGTTGGGTTCTTTGCAAGAAAATTCACCCTGTAATCCCCATACGCAAGGGACGGTATATGATCCGATTGTGGCGTGCCGTTATCCCTGCCGTCGGGAAGGCCAAGCTGGTTAACAATCGAAGCCAGCGCCTGCTCTTCTATCTTCATGGACACTGGCCCAAGGCGCCCTTCCTCAGCATCTTTAAGAATGCTCGATCCTTTCAGAAAATCTACGCCTCTGAGCGATTTCCCTTCTGCAGTGTTTTTACTTACCGCCGTCAAGCCCAGCGTCTTTGAGTAGAGCACTTGATACCCCGATGCTTCACCAATAAAACGGAGTGGCACAAACATTCTGCCGTTCTTAATTACCGATGCAACGTCAAGCTGCACGACATCGCCATTGACGCTGGCTTTTTTCGAGTCAGCTTCCACGAGGACTGTACGATTCTTATTTTCGAATGTAGCCGTCTGCTCAGTCTTATCCCAAGAAGTCTGAAAGTTAAGCCCATCCATAATTGCCCTGACACCAACCAACGTCCTTCCATTTATAACAATAACATTTTCGTCTCCTGAAATATTTTTATCACCTGAAAATACCCAGTGAACCTCCTGAGCCTGCACCGGTGACGCAAATATCAGTAACACCATAGTCATTATGTACGAGACAGCTAATTTCTTTATCATCTTATAACCCCTTTTCCTTTTTTCTGTTCTTGGAGACAGACACAATAAAAGCACCCCTTTGCTGCCACCCTATAATTATTAAGTTCGATTTTTTCCTGCAATTACCTTTTTAATATTATGTAACCGTTATCGTGCTTGAACATCCATGAGTCCGCGTGGTGAATTTCAATGGTGTACTCCTCCTGACAACTTTTAAATTATGCGTCATTCATATCTGACTTCCTATGATAGCGCTTACAAAATTAAGGTCATTACAATGCGCAAAAACAAACAATAGGATGGTCGGAACAGATGCTTTAACAACAATTCAAAAAAACGGAAGATAGATCCATTACTGATCTAGCTCCCGCTTTTTCTATTCTATCTGTGGTTACGAAAGATTCTCTTTTGCACGAGCAGCAAGCTCAGCAAAGCCTTTTTCATCATGGATGGCCATTTCGGAAAGCATTTTACGGTTTACGTTGATTCCTGCTTGCTTAAGACCAAACATTAGACGGCTGTAAGAAAGTCCGTTCAAACGAGCCGCAGCATTGATACGTGTAATCCAAAGTTTGCGGAAATCACGTTTACGTTGACGACGGTCACGGTACGCATACTGTAAGGATTTCATTACTTGCTGGTTGGCTACTTTAAAAAGTGAATGTTTTGCTCCATAATACCCTTTTGCTAATTTTAGCTGTTTTTTACGACGACGGCGTGTTACCGTCCCACCTTTTACTCTAGGCATTGTAATCCCTCCTGGATCAAACGATTAAAACGAATCTTTACCTGCAACTGCTCATCCGGAGCATCGCTGCACAATCGTTATTTTCTATTTATTTCACGTTGTCTAGCATTTGACGAATACGCTTCATGTCAGACGGGCTAACTAAGCCGCCTTTTCTGAGCTTACGTTTTGCTTTTTGCGATTTGTTCGCAAACATATGGCTTGTGAACGCAGAAGAACGTTTAAGCTTTCCGCTTCCCGTCTTTTTAAAACGCTTTGCAGCGCCACGGTGGGTTTTCATTTTTGGCATAGTATTTCCTCCTCAAAACAAATCGTGTCTGGCGTGTCTGGAAGCTTACTGCTTCTCATTGACAGGCGCCATTAAAATAAACATGCTGCGGCCTTCCATCTTTGGACGAACTTCCATCGTGCCAAGATCCTTGCATTCTTCTGCAAGACGATCAAGCACTTTTTGGCCCAATTCCTTGTGCGTGATGGCACGTCCACGAAAACGAATGCTCGCTTTTACTTTATCGCCATTGCCTAAAAACTTACGAGCGTTTCTAAGCTTGGTGTTAAAGTCATGATCTTCAATACCGGGACTGAGACGTACTTCTTTTACCAAAATGACTTTTTGGTTTTTACGAGCTTCTTTGTCTTTCTTCTGTTGCTCATAGCGATACTTTCCAAAGTCCATAATGCGGACAACTGGTGGTTTCGCTTGAGCGGCCATCATGACAAGATCAAGATTAGCGGTTTGCGCCATCTCAAGAGCTTCCTGTCTTGATTTAACTCCAATTTGATCGCCATTGACCCCGATAACACGTAGTTCACGGGCACGAATGGCTTCATTGACGATAAACTCTTTACTAATAAGAGCCACCTCCACGTTTTTTCGTTCAACGATTGTTTTAGCAAGCAGCGCATGCGGCAACATCCGCGTATTCAATATCGTTCCGACGATTTCTGTATTTACACACAAAAAAAGTGTCGGTGTTTGCACCCACACGCTTTCGTATTTCACATGTCCTCAAGACGGACAAAGCAAAACAAAAAGTCATTGACCTGTCAACAGCATTTTCATGCGCCAAGCAGGTGAGAAGCGGGTGCTTCTTCTTGTTACTAAACATTATTCTACTACATTGGAAGGTGTGCTGTCAATGCGGAGCTATCCGCTGAACAACAAAATCAATCATACATGAGTAAAAGCATGGACGCAAGCTTTTTTTAAAAAGTCCTAGGGCGTGTCTGAGAACTCAGAAGGGAGCAGATGTTGCCGAATTTTCGTTCTAAGCATGGTGCTTTTCCTTGACGTACCGGACGTACGTCAAGGAAAAGGAACGGAACAGAGGACGAAAAGGCGGTGACAGATAACTCTGAGCGTGTTTTAAGACACGCCCTAGACACTCTCATAACGAAAGTGTTTAGGATGGAGAGCTGCTTAAGAGGAGACTCTGTCTGCAATCTCTTTTTTAATTTTTTCAACAAACGCCTCTAATGGCATTGTATCCGAATCTTTCGAGCCATAGGTTCTCACGTTCACTGCGTTTTGCGCCATTTCATTATCCCCGACAACGAGCATATATGGCACCTTATGCGTTTGCGCTTCACGAATTTTATACCCTAGCTTTTCTTCACGGTCATCAATGTCCACGCGAATTTGAGCAGCTTTTAGAGCCTCTTCCACAGTTCGACTGTATGCGTAATGTGCTTCATTAGACACTGGAATAACGGTTACCTGATCCGGTGCAAGCCACGTTGGGAATGCGCCTTTGTACTCTTCAATTAAAAAGGCAACAAAGCGTTCCATTGTTGACACGACACCTCGATGAATAACAACAGGACGGTGATCCTTGCCATCTTCGCCGACATAAGTGAGGTCGAATCGTTCTGGCAAATGGAAATCAAGCTGCACCGTGGACAGTGTTTCATCTTTTCCTAGAGCTGTTTTCACTTGCACATCAAGCTTTGGTCCATAGAAGGCCGCTTCCCCTTCAGCTTCCACAAACGGCAAGTCCATTTCCTCCATCGTTTCCTTCAGAAGGGCTTGTGCTTTCTCCCACATTTCATCATTGTCCACGTACTTCTCTTTATCTTCTGGATCTCGATAAGACAAACGGAAGTGAAAATCGTTAATGCCAAAATCTTTGTACACCTCTTGGACAAGCTGGACGACACGAATGAATTCATCCTTGAGCTGATCTGGACGCGCAAAAATATGGGCATCATTTAACGTCATTGCACGCACTCGCTGCAGGCCTGCGAGGGCGCCGGACATCTCGTGGCGATGCATTGTGCCAAGCTCTGCAATACGTACTGGAAGATGACGATAGCTATACATTTTGTTTTTGTACACCATCATGTGATGTGGGCAATTCATCGGACGGAGCACAAGGGCTTCGTTGTCCATCTCCATTGGCGGAAACATGTCGTCTTGATAGTGATCCCAGTGTCCAGACGTTTTGTAGAGCTCCACGCTTCCAAGCACAGGCGTGTACACATGGTGGTAGCCAAGGCGTTCTTCTAGGTCAACAATATAACGTTCAATGGTACGGCGAATCGTCGCTCCTTTTGGCAACCAAACCGGCAACCCTTGACCAATTTTCTGGTTGACCGTGAACAACTCTAACTCCTTGCCTAATTTACGATGATCACGCTCTTTCGCCTCTTCAAGATAATGAAGATGCAACTTTAGCTCTTCCTTCTTCTCGAAGGCCGTCCCGTAAATTCTTTGAAGCATTTTATTTTTGCTGTCCCCTCGCCAATAGGCACCTGAGATTGACATAAGCTTAAAGACCTTTAGCTTGCTTGTTGACGGCACATGAACACCTCTACACAAATCCACAAACTCACCTTGTTTGTATAACGTAATCAACTGGTCCTCCGGGATATCTGCGAGCAACTCTACTTTCAGCTCGTCCCCTAGCGCTTCAAAGGTTTTTAGGGCCTCCGCTCGTGTAACCTCTTCACGAACAACAAGAAGGTTTTCGTCGACGATTTTTTTCATTTCTTTTTCAATCGTTGGTAAATCTTCTAGGCTTAATGACGTATCTAAATCAATGTCATAATAAAAGCCGTTTTCAATGACCGGACCTACACCGAATTTCGCTTCAGGATACAATCGCTTCACGGCTTGTGCGAGCAAATGCGCACTTGAATGGCGTAATATTTCCTGCCCCGCTTTTGTGTCAGGTGTAATAATCTCAATCGCTCCATCTTTTTCAAGAGGGCGGCGCAGGTCATAAGGCTCTTGATCGAACGAAATGGCCAATGCCTTCTTCTTTAATCCTGGTGAAATGCTCGCTGCAATATCTTCACCTGTCGTACCAAATGGAAACTCTTTTGCATGTCCATCGGGAAATGTCACTTGAATTGTAGTCACTTTTAACGCCTCCTATGTAAATAAATGCGCACAAAAAAACTCCTCCCCTGTAAAAGGGACGAGTTACCGTGGTTCCACCCTTGTTTCCATACACTTCGTAGGTGCAATGGCTCAAGTGGCGTTTAACGGTGCCTCCCGCCAGCAATTTTCACCTTGCCGGAGCGTAAAAGGGGGTCATTTTTGTTCGAAACTAAAGTGCTCTCAGCCTACACTTCTCTCTGTGAGTTCCATAAACAAAAACGGTGTCCTTTATTCTCGCTGTTCGTGCGCTATGTTGTATGTATTATACCGTTACAACAGAGGGAGATCAAGCTTCCTTTGAAGCCCATTGATCTGCCTCCGTTCTAAACTGATGGACACTCTTGAGCACAGCCCGCTCCTGAAAAATGGTCACTACTGTAGCCACTAACGCATCCTCTGCCTCATCTCCGTAAACGATAAGCTGCTGTGGATTTAACGCAAGCAACGCCGCCATCGTCATAGAGCGGTCGTTTTTCTCATCAATCGGATAAACCGATACATCGGCCGCTCGCAGCAGCTCTTCCACTTGTTTAGGTCGGAAATCTTCTGTATACAACTGACTATGCGTGTCAAACACGACGCGTGCCACGGTGGAGCTAAAACGTCTCTCTTCTACATAACAGCGGAGTGTATGAATAAATTCCTGGTATTCCTCCTCTAGCTTTTTCTCATCAATGGCCTTTTCAACAATGGTCTGAAGAGCCTTTCTATAGTCACGAAGTCGAAATTGGATGAAGGCATCAAAACAAAAAGACGTATGCTCATCAAGCACTCTCCAAGCATCGGTCGCTTTCTCAATCATTTGTTTCACACTGCTATGGCACCCTGGAACCCCTGGCTTTTCTCCTTCCATAACGAGCTGAACCATATGCATAATTTGATTGATCTCATCGTCATTATGATATTGAAACACTTCACGTATAATTTGGATGCAAAGACGTTCTTCAAGTGTTTGAGACATCCATTGAACAATGACGGGAACTAGCATCGATCTATAATCGGTATTGAAATCAATGCACTCTATACGGACGCACACCTCTGTTTCTGTCGCCCAGTGATCCACACGAACTCGTGAAGGGTGAATGCTTGTACAAAGCGCTGAGCAAAGAGAGGCAGCTTCTCTGCTCATTTGTATAGAAAATCGAATTACCACGTTGTCGACTCCTCCCTCCTTTCTCGTTCTACATGTATATGGACAAAAATGAAAAAAATGAACCTCCTCTTCGGAATCCCTTAAGAAACGCTCGACAAAACTCTTTCTAATGAGTGAAGGTTGCTCCTATCAATATCTGTAACTAAATGGAAGCAAGGTAATGGACTTTCGAATCGATGTTGTCCTTATGCCCTTTACGGTGAAAAGAAATCAAGACCGCTTCGTCAAAATACTTCGCTTTCCGCGGGCACGGCTTCAGCTTCCTCGGAAAGCAAAAGCGGCTTTCCTCCGGGATCTTCAGCTCGCGCTGTTCCCGCAGGAGTCTACGTATTTTGACTACGCTGATGTTTCTGCGTAAATTGTTTTTATCGGTCTCGTATTAATGGAGAAAATGGAAAAGTGAGTTAAGCTGTGTTGCTTTAGCAAACATGTAAAGTAAGTTCATCGTTGCTTGCAGAATCATTTCACCTAGTGCCCGAAGATCGTCTGATAAGTAGGATTGATACAGCGGTAGATTATGCTGTCGGATGAAAGAGTCAGGAAGCTCAAATGTACCTTACGTATAAATGGAGCAGATTGAATTTGAGTTAAGCGATACGTTCAAAAAACGAATAAAGTGCAAAGGGTGAAAGCGAGTGTATGGCAGCTTGTATAAAAAGCAATCAAAAAAAGTCATCCTCTGGACTGTTTCCAAAGGATGACCCGTTTTATTTTATTTTTTATCGCGGCGATTCTTCCCTGTTAGTTCAACGGGAATAGTTAGCGTTCTGATCCGCTCCATAATTCGCATCGCCTTTAACTGCTCATGCTCTCCTCGCTGACTGTAGGAAAAATGATGGAGAAGCTCATCCACGCCTAAATTCGACGAAATGAACGTCGGGCGTTTATGCATCATTCGATATTGAAAAATCGGCCCCAAAACCTCGTCACGCATCCAACTGGACATTGATTCCGCGCCTAAATCATCAAGCATTAGCACTTCTGCTTCTTGTACAGCCTGAACTCGACGCGCCAACGAATCATTTCCGAGTGATTCTTTGCACTGGCGGATAAATTCCGGTACGAACAAGAGCAGTGAGCTGGCTTTATATCGCGACTTCAACTCATTGGCCACGGCGCCAAGCAGATAGGTTTTCCCAGTGCCAAAGCTTCCATGGATATACAACCCAACAGGTGGCGGGGATGACTTGTATTGATCAATAAAATCGACAGCAAGACTAACAGCTCTTCGCTTACTAGCGAGTTCAAGCGTATCTAAATCCGACATGGTGGCGTTTAACACTTCATCAGGAATCGCCATTCCTTGTACGAGGGATTGCTGTTTCTTCATCGTTGATTCACGAATGTTTGAATCACATTTTTCATAGCGAATTTCAATTCGTGTGCCCGTGTAAACGAGTTTGGGCAGGTAGCCTTTCATCACATTGATACATTGATCCACGGAGGAGCAACTGTTGCAGGAATGTTGTTGTGTCGTGTACTCATAAAACAACATGAGATGGCGTTCAACAATATCATTCGTCAGTTGATGGCTATCAATAAAGCTTCGGATCTCTTGATGGGAAAGCACGTTTTCTTTCAATTGCTGAAGTTGCTTTTGAAGGTCTGATTGACTCCCCCACTTTCTTAATGAATCCTGAATAGGCTTCATTTGCCGCTCCTCCTTTGCTCAGTGGACTCATCACTTGTGCGTGACGCAAATTTCTTTAAACGTTCCTCCAGCTCCCGTTGTTCAGTCCGTTCCTGCTCTGACAATGTCTCTGACGGTGACTCATTTTGGGTATCCATCCAGGATGGGAGCTTCTCTGTGCGAATGGCTTTAGCCGTACGTTTTTTTGGACCTTCTGTCTGCCATTCCTTGTATTTAGCATTTTCGTCCTTCGCAAGAGCCATGGCCTGCCGCACTGTCATTACTTTTTTTCGTGCCCAATGACCGGCTATTTTTTGTACATAGCTCTTTGTTAGCTTACTATCGCTTCGGAGCATGACAAAATACAAGAGAACATTGACAACCCCTGCTGGTAGCTTCTGTTGGAACATTACATCCTCAACCATTCGCAGATCTGCTTCCGAGGGTTGCGCCCCTCCAGACCATTCTGTTAGCATCTGGTGCGGCGAAGAAATTTCAAGTGCATGAATGAGCTTATCCTCTTCTGTCTCCGGCGGGCTATCTTTAAACTCACGGGCTTGCGCCGGCTGAGTTTGGTGCACAACGGCAGGAAGCGTTTCTCCTGACTCGAATTGGTACCATTCCCTAGCTTGTTTTCGCAGAATATCAACATCAATTTCTTCGTGTTGCGTGAGGGCGCTCATTAGGATTTTTTTCATTTCGAGTGGAGAAATACGGTAAAGAAAAGCGAGCTTGTAGATCGCAGTTTTTACCTTTGGCGTGATGGCTTGCTTCGGAACCATTGCCTCATGGAGCCCTGAGAGCAATAATGAAAAATCAAATGTATCTGTTTCAATGGTGACCCCTGAAGGCGTTGCTGCCTTTTCCATTGTTTTATCCGCAGGAGTTTCTGGCGGTTTCGTTTGCTGTAAATCTGACATTTTAATGCTCTGAAAAACGTCAGTAAAGGACTTCGTCACTACGACATAGTCATCCGTACTCCTCGAGGGGACTTCAAAAAGCTCCTTTAAGTGATCGTACGCGGTCTTTCCGATTTTTTGATACAAAAAAATGTTAAGCAGCCCATCCGAAAAAAATTCAGCGGGCTGCATTGGAGATTGCAATTCATAGACAAACTGATGAACATTCTCAGATTTTTGGCGATACGTTTTCAGCAGACCAATGCCTTCTAGCAATTGACGAGCCTCATAAATTTGCTGCAAGTTTAATGCGAGCACGTTCATAAGGAAATGGTGCGTATGCGTCTTCTGCTGAAAGTCACGACGACGATGCTCGGAAATGAGTGTTTGAAAAACACCCATCGCTATTGCGCCAACTAATGGTTGATAGAGAAGCTGCAGCACCGCATGATCTTCTAGATGAAGCATGCCATTTGTCGTAATTTCATACTGATCAACGGGAAGAACGTCTTTCCAATGCTCTGTCACAAGGAATCACCTTACTTTTTTATGCTTTTAGGCTGATGAGAAACGCTCGCTTTCTTCGTTGCTTTGCCTTGTCCTGTGCTCATTGCCCAAATGGCAACTCCGCGCCTCCCAAGCCTTCGCGCCTTGAAAGACAAACGTTTTCATTCAGCCTAAATTGGGACTGAGGTGAAACGATCGCTTTCTTCGTTGCTTTGCCTTGTCCGGTGCTCATTGCCCAAATGGCAACTCCGCGCCTCCCAAGGCTTCAACGCTTAGACAAGACCATCGTTTTCATTCAGCCTAAATTGGGGCTGATGAGAAACGATCGCTTTCTTCGTTGCTTTGCCTTGTCCGGTGCTCATTGCCCAAAGGCAACTCCGCTCCTCCCAAGGCTTCAACGCTTAGACAAGACCATCGTTTTCATTCAGCCTAAATTGGGACTGAGGTGAAACGATCGCTTTCTTCGTTGCTTTGCCTTGTCCGGTGCTCATTGCCCAAAGGCAACTCCGCTCCTCCCAAGGCTTCAACTCTTAGACAAGACCATCGTTTTCATTCAGCCTACGTTTTTCATTTCCCTGGATCATACGGATGTGGGGGCTTTTCTTGTTTAATCAGGTCTTTTAATTCGTCCAAAAACGTGTTTACGTCCTTAAACTGCCTATATACCGATGCGAAGCGGACATAAGCCACCTCATCAATTTGCGCAAGATGGTCCATTACCATTTCACCAATTTCTTCAGAACTAACCTCTGGAACCCCGCGATCACGCAATTCCTTTTCCACATCAAGGGATAGTTCCTCAAGTGTTTGACTTGTCACAGGACGTTTTTCTACCGCTTTGATGAGCCCTCGGACCATTTTTTCACGACTGAACTCTTCACGAGCCCCTTCTTTCTTTATAACGAGTAATGGCATTGCCTCCACTTTTTCAAATGTGGTAAAGCGAAAGTTACAACGTTCACACTCGCGTCGCCTACGAATGGATCTGCCTTCCTCGGCTTGCCTGGAGTCTAACACTCTGCTCCCGTTTTGACCACAGTTTGGGCATATCATTTAACCATCTCCATCGCTTTCTTCGTTGCTTTGGCTTGTCCGATCTTCATTGCTCACAAAAGCAACTCCGTGGTCCCAAGTGTTTTTCACTTAGATAAACAACCTTTGATCAGCATGAAGTCCCTTTGCATTTTATCTTCACTTTACTTATGTATCTACTTTACTTGATTTTATCTACTTTGAAAAGAGGGACGCAAGCGTCGATTTAATCGTAGCTTAGTCCCGTTCCAATAAATGTGAGTGATTTATCCGTTTGACTGTAAAGCTTAGTGATTAGTTTATGAGAAGAACCGAAATCAAACGGCAGAACAGTTGAGGAAGTAATTGAGAAATCAACGGCTGTTTTGTAAGGACGAACTTCAATAATCGTCACGACGATAAATGCTCTTTTTCCCCCACGTATGTTCGCGCCAATTTCCCCACGGTCGGCTTGTACAGAGGACACCTCAAATTGCTTTTCTTTTTTAAGCAATGCAACCACAGCATCAATCGTCTGTTGTTTAGTTCCTTTGTAATAACGCGTTTTTAAATTTTCATCCCAATGCTTTTCTCGCGATTCCGAATGTGAGTTAAAGTATTTATCGAAAAATTGCCTAAAATTCATTTGTTTTCTCCCCCAGCTTCTTTTTCTGTGATGCTCTTTCAATGGCTTTTTGTCATCTACGAAGATGACGGTTCCAAAAAACGCCATAGAAAAAAGAGGTGGATTTCCACCTCTTCTAGTGTACCTTATAACTATGTCCTATGACAACGCATTTACACTCGTTTCCTTGATTCGAACAGGTCCTGCACCTCTAGGCACTTCAATGTTTTCCACTGAAGAAGCCTCAAGCGCTTTAGCAATATGGTTCGCTGCCACATTCGGATCAATTCGATCTCCGCACGTATACACGTCAATACTCGCATACCCATGCTCAGGAAAGCTATGAATCGTAAGATGGGATTCGGAAATGATGACAACGCCACTAACCCCTTGAGGTGCAAATTTATGAAACGCAACCTCTCTTACTTCAGCACCAGCTTTTAATGCCGCACCAACAAACGTTTCTTCAATATAGCTCATATCATTTAGTTTCTCATCATTGCATCCCCAAAGTTCTGCAATTACATGTCGACCCATTGTTTCCATTTTTGTTCCCCCTTTTCGTAATTAACACCTCATTGCACTTGAATGACAATTGTTCACTACCACGGGGGAAAGTTAGTCCAGAGAGGTCCTAACCCTTTGAGCAGCCTCACCCAATTGCTTGATGAAGTTACGATTCATAGTATACGATGCTACCATCATTTTTGCAACAAAATTTCCCCTGTTTTTTTATCGCAGTTCAATGAATGTCAATATGTCTAGCATAAATGCAACCGACACCAAGACTTGACATCAGCAGTCTTCAAAAATCATCATCGTTTACGCAGCAGCTTAAAGTACTCTATTGGACAACATTCCTAACTGCTTAATAGTTCGTTTTTAGCTAGACGTGTTTCGTTAGATTTTCATTGCGTTTATCCACTGAATAAGTTGCTCAATTGTTTCCTCAAACGTTCTACTATTGTCGACTGCGTAGTGCGCCAACTTCTTTTTTTCCTGAAGCGTCATTTGGGACTGAATTCGTAGCTTGGCTGCTTCTTCAGTCAATTGATCTCGTTCCATTAATCGTTCTAGCTGAATGTCAGGCGATACATAAACAAGCAATGTGGTATCAAATTCATGAGCACGTCCGTTTTCAAAAAGCAGTGGAATATCACTGATAATGGCGTTTGGCGACATTTTCATCCATTCGTTTTGCTGACGCTTCATTTCGTTCTGCACAGCAGGATGGACGATGTGATTTAAAGTTTCGCGAGCTTTGTCATCGGAAAAAATATGCGCACCGAGTTTTTTGCGATCCAGAGCTCCGTTCTCCTGCACATACGCTTGTCCAAACGCGTCAATGATTTCATTCAACGCGTCTTGACCTGGTTCGACCACTTGTCGGGAAATGACATCCGCATCAATGATTGGGTATCCTTTCGAAGACAACCAGTGAGACACGCTACTTTTCCCACTGGCAATACCACCCGTCAATCCAACGTTTAGTGACATACAACCCACCGCTTTCTTTTATACTTTCCACAAACCAATCATAATTAACATTACACTTGGAAACACAGAGAACGCACGCATCAATCGAGGGTTTGACATTGTATGGCCTAACCAAATCCCCGAACGAAGACAAAGCAAGCTGCTTAGCACGATGGCAAGTGTCATCCAAACAGGGGAAAATGAAAGAAATGCTGCACTGATCCCTGCGCCAAGTGCATCAAGTGACAGAGCAATACCTAAAAACACCGCTTCCGTTCCAGAAATATGACCTGACGCATCCATATCTGCTGAAGATGGTGATTTTACAACATGGAGAAGTTGCTTTGGTCCGCCATTCTCCGCCGCTGAATGGGTACGGTTTGAAAAAGATGAAATGATCATCTGTATCAGGACCCACATCCCGATGCAAATCAGAAGCCAACCGCCCATTGACTCGGCTACTTCAACCGATAAAAACTGCTCAATAAACGTTCCAAACTGCATCGCCATGAGAAAGGTCAAGGCAGAACAAAGTGAAATAATGACAAGCGCTAGCAGCGGCACGCGAATGCCTCTCACCCCATACGTAAAGCCAACCGCAAACCCATCTAAGCTTACCGCAAACGCAAGTAAACTTAAAAAAAACAATGAAGACATAGACCCGTCTCCCTCCAATGAACTTACTGTAGTGTATGGAAGGAAATTGTCCTATGTCCGTCTTACATAGGCTGACAGCTTGAACAAAAGTGCGTACCTCTGCCGGCAACAATGCTTTTTTCAATACCAGCCTCACACTGCTTGCACTTTTCTCCCTTACGACCGTAAACTAAAAATTCATTTTGAAACGTACCGAGCTCACCAAACGTATTTTTATAGGAGCGGATGGTACTGCCGCCTTTTTCAATCGCGTCAAGAAGAACTACTTTCATTTGTTCAGCGAGAGTTAACGTTTGTGCATCGGTCAGCTCGCATGCCGATTTTGCTGGATGAATGCCCGATCGGAAGAGGGTTTCATCCACATAGATGTTCCCAAGACCTGCGACAATTTTTTGATCCAGCAACACTGCTTTAATCGACCGTTTTGTTTTCCTTAAGCTCGCAGAAAAAGCACCCACATCAAACGCTTCATCAATGGGCTCTTCTCCTACTTGAGAAAGAGGCAAGCTCTGGTGCTCTTCCCCAATATGAAACAAATGCATCGTCCCAAATTTCCGTACATCCTTATATCGGAGTTCTGTTTCATCGGCAAAGGAAAACACAATATGCGTATGAGTGTCTCTGTCTCGATCTTTTGGAGACAGTTCATACTTTCCTTCCATACGCAAATGTGAAACGATGGCATCCTTTTCCGTATATAAAATCAAAAATTTCCCTTTGCGATCCACTCGTTGAAAGGTCGATCCACGCAGACGGTGATTCCATTCTGCTTGTTCTGTGGGGCGTTTTATAATATTTGACCAAAACACGTCCATATGTTCAATCCGTTTTCCAATAATAAGGGCGGTGAGCGCATTTCGAACACTCTCTACTTCGGGCAATTCTGGCACGGTGTGACTCCTTTCTATGTTAATTAAATCGTTAGCTTATTTCTGAAAACTTAAAGAGGAGGGCGTTTAGCCAGATCATTGAACAATCTAGCGATGCCCACCCTCTTCAATTTCACCTAGTCGATAGCTTATTTGGCATCGTACCACGTACTTCCAGATGAAAGATCGACTTTAAGTGGCACGTCCAATGCCATCGCCTGTTCCATTACAGACGGCACAATGGTTTCGAGCCAAGCCAATTCTTCTTTCGGCGTTTCGATAATTAGTTCATCGTGCACCTGCAATAAAACACGTGCACGGGCTCCTTTTTTCTTCAGTTCATCATTCAGACGAATCATCGCTTGCTTGATGATATCAGCACCTGTTCCTTGGATTGGAGTGTTCATAGCTGTTCGTTCAGCAAAGCTACGCTGATTAAATTGACGACTATTAATATCCGGCAAGTAGCGACGACGATTCATTAATGTCGTCACATAGCCATCTTTTCTCGCCTGTTCTACTACGGATTCCATGTACCTTTTCACACCTGGATACGATTCTAGATAACGTTCGATGAATTGGCCAGCTTCCTTTCGCGTAATCCCAAGGCTTTGAGATAACCCATAATCGCTTATCCCATAAACGATGCCAAAGTTTACAGCCTTTGCTTGACGACGCATGTTTCCCGTCACATCATCAGCCTCCACCTTGAACACTTCCATAGCCGTTTGTGTATGAATGTCTTCGCCCTTTTTAAACGCCTCAATCAGCTTTTCATCCTCAGAGATATGCGCGAGCACACGAAGCTCAATCTGCGAGTAATCCGCAGAGAGCAATACCCAGTCTGGCTCAGAAGGCACAAACGCTTTCCGTATCTTGCGTCCCTCCTCCAATCGAATGGGGATGTTTTGCAAGTTGGGATCAATGGAACTCAGACGACCTGTTTGTGTGAGGGCCTGGTTAAAACGCGTGTGTATTTTACCCGTTTTATCGGAAATGGATTTTAACAAGCCTTCAATATACGTTGAATTTAGCTTCCCTAGCTGTCGATACAAGAGAATTTTCTCGATGATTGGATGTTTGTCCTCAAGCTTTTCAAGCACGTCCGCAGAGGTCGAATAGCCTGTTTTTGTTTTCTTCATAACTGGGAGGTTGAGTTTATCAAACAGAATTTCTCCAAGCTGCTTTGGTGAATTGATATTAAATTCAACGTCTGCCAATTCATGAATTTCAGCTTCAACCTTGGCCAATGTCTTTTCAAGCTCTTGCCCCATTGACTTTAGGGACTCGGCATTAACATCCACACCCTGGAATTCCATTTGGGAAAGGATGGCGGCTAACGGAAACTCCAGCTCTTCAAATAGCATGTCCATATCACGCGCTTTAAGCTCTTTAGCAAGCAACGGATGAAGCTCACGTAACACAACCGCTTTCTCCCCAACAAATTGGGCAAGTGTGTCAACGGGAGGAACAGTAAATTTTGCGCCTTTCCCGTAAATGGATTCATCGGTACGGACCTTGCCAACAGCATGGCGGGAGGCGACATCGGATAATTCATGATTCGTTTCTCCAGGATTGATTAAATAAGAGGCCATATACGCATCAAATGTGACACCATTCAAGGAGAGCCCCTTCCACTTCAACGACACCCACGCTTTTTTGGCGTGGTAGACGACCTTCTCGTCATCAGACGCCAGCCAATCCTGCAACTCTTTTGAGCCTTCAATGACCTCTGGACTGGCAAAAAACACACCGTTGTCGTTGGCGATTCCCATTCCGAGTATAGGAGAGGTATGGTAATTTTCCTGTGGCAGCTCGATAACAATGGCTGCCGGTGACTGCAAGGCTGCTTTTTTTACATCTGCAGTTAGCAGCTCAACCTCCACATCAATGTCGGACTGTGAAGATTCCTCTTCAGCCTCTTCACTTCCAATACGTTCAAGCAGTGATTTAAACCCAAATTCCTTGAATACCTCACCAACCTTGTTCGGCTCAAAAGATGCATAGGAAAGCTCTTTGAGCGCTTTGTTAATGGGAGCGTCAGTATTTATTGTCACTAGTTTTCTGCTCATCTCCGCATCCGAACGATGGTCTGCAAGCTTTTCTTTGAGTTTTTTCCCGCTTACCTCGTCAAGGTGGTCATATACACCAGCCACTGTTGAAAATTGTGCCAAGAGCTTTAACGCTGTTTTTTCCCCAACACCTGGAACCCCTGGAATGTTGTCAGAGCTATCGCCCATAAGGGCCTTCAAGTCAATGATTTGTTCTGGTTGGAGAGCGTATCGTTCATATAGAGCTTCTATATCATAGCTATCCATCTCGGTGATGCCTTTACGTGTGAGATGAACGGTGATTTTCTCTGAGACAAGCTGTAGCAAATCCTTATCTCCAGTAATAATGTCAATGTCGTAGCCTTCTGCCTCAGCGAGTCTCGCATAGGTGCCAATTAAATCATCCGCTTCATAAAGGTCCTGTTGATCGACGGCAATATCAAACGAGGCAAGCAGGTCATGAAGCATCGGAAGCTGCTCAGACAATTCAGAAGGGGTTTTTTGTCGTGTTCCCTTGTAGGAGGCATACGTCTCGTGGCGAAATGTCTTTTTTCCTTTATCAAAGGCAACGAGCATATGTGAGGGATTGTGATTTTCCAATACTTTTAAAAGCATTGTCGTGAACCCATAAACGGCATTCGTGTAAACCCCTTTGTCGTTGCTTAATAAAGGAAGTGCAAAAAAAGCACGATAAGCAATAGAATTTCCATCAATCAGTACGAGTCGATTATTCATTAGGCAATGGCCTCCTCAACGTCTTCTTCTAAGTTGTATTCTACCATGTCCTAAAAGCAAAAGAAAAAAAGCTTGATTGAGTAGAATAGCTTTTGGTCAAAACAGAAACATATTAACTCAACTTGCAATTCAATATTGGGGTTGCTTTCTATACAAGCTGCCATACGCTCGCTTTCACCCTAAAGTGTACAAGTGCATCATCGACTCGAAGGAAGCTTCATCGTGTTTTCTTTTCACCCTACGGGTACAAGTGCAACATCGACTCGAAAAGACCTCGTCGTGTTTTCTTTGCCGCTGGAGTCTTGCTAGTGGTAGCTTTTAATGATGCTCATTTTTGATCTAATAAGAGATAAAAAGGGGCTCATCTTGTGATTTTGCGTCTAGAAGTCAGCTTCGTTACTGAAAGACGACCTTTTAGAAATCAAAGGATTGTGAGCACCGTTACCATCCCTATTTACTGAATACAGCAGGCGTTGTTTTGGGGAGGTCAATTGCTTTACTTCCACTGAAGCATAGCAAGCGTTGAAGTTGATTTTGCACTGTCCACCGCTCCATCAATACTGCACTAGGTGATATAACTTTGCATGAAACGATGCGCTTACTTGTCTTGTTTGGTAATTTAAACGACTTAACTCGTTTTCTTACTTGTTTATACAAAAATCATTTACGTAGAAACAAACATTAGCGTAGTCAAAATACGTAGACTCCTACGGGAACAGCGCGAGCTGAAGATCCCCTCGGAAAGCTTTTGCTTTCCGAGGAAGCTGAAGCCGTGCCCGTGGAAAGCGAAGTGTTTTGACGAAGCGGTCGTGTTTTCTTTGCCGCTAGTTATATAGAGCATGGAGATCCGCTTAATTGCTAAGAGGCGATCTATTAGAAAATACAATCCATTAATTGATCACACCACAAAAAAAGGACGAAAAGCATGTACGCTTTTCGCCAAACTCGGATTGCTCCTATATGAAGGGGTTTCATAAGTAAGCATACCGAATGTTTATAAAGACTGTGTGAATAGCTTGTAAAACTCATGTAAACTGATTGGGAAGCCGCACAGTGAATGTCGTTCCGTTGCCAATGCTGCTATCGACCCGTATTTGACCACTATGGGCTTCAACAAGGTGCTTTACAATGGCAAGGCCAAGGCCTGTGCCTCCTGAATGGCGGCTTCGATCTTTATCAACACGATAAAAACGTTCAAAAATCCGTGGAATTTCACTTGTCTCAATGCCAATGCCTGAATCGGAGACAACAAGCTCCACTCCCGATTCTTTAGACTGAATGGCAATGTGAACATTTCCACCTTCAGGCGTGTATGCAATAGCGTTGTTCATGAGATTGTAAAGAATTTGCCGAATCCGAAGGCTGTCTCCCTTCACTGAGAGTTCGTTTTTCTCATCCGAATTCGCAAACAGCTCAATGTTCTTTTTGCCCGCCTTGTCAGACAGCGCATCAATGGTGTCTTGCACTACATCCGCAAGGGACACTTCAGAGACATTCAACACAAAACCTTCTTGTTCAATTCTAGACAAATCAAGCAAATCATGAATTAACGACTGAAGCCTTTCGCTTTCCTTAAGAATAATGGATAAGAAATGCTCACGAAGCTCCTTCTCTTCCCCTGCCCCATCAAGAAGTGTTTCCGTAAATCCTCGAATAGAAGTGATTGGGGTTTTCAGTTCATGTGAAACGTTCGCAACAAAATCTTTACGTGTATTTTCCAGTTTCTTCAAATCAGTAATATCATGAAAAACAAGCACAATGCCTTTCCATTCCTTCGCTTCACCGATAATTGGTGTACCATACACTTCAAAATGCTTTCGTTCTATATTTAATGAAAGGCGCATTTGTTTACGTACGCTTTTTTCCGTCATAAAGACTTCTTCAATCAAGTGAATGACTTCTTGGTGCTCCAAGACATCATAGTAATTACGATACAGCAACTCGTTTTCGTCAACATAAAACGTTTCTTTATACGTTTTATTTAACAGATTCACTGAGCCTTTCCCATCAATGAGCAGCAAACTACTTCCCATGCTTTCAATCAAGGTTCGTAAACGATCTTTTTGCATCTCTTGGGAATCGACCATTTTTTGCAGATTGCGCGCCAAAATATTAATGGACTGACTTAACGCACTCCCCGTTTCCCCTGAGAACTGTTCATAGGTTCTTGCTTTATAATTGCCCCTTGCAAGTTCCGTAGCAACTCTAGTAGCGGACTCAATCGGTTTTGAATAATGCATTGTTATTCGCACTGTTATAAACGTAATGATGAGCAACGCTAAACCAAGCAAGAGGAGAATCGTCCACCAAATCGATGAGGTGGCTGCCGTGACTTCGTCTCTTAGCTTTCCTACGAACAAATAAGCCCCTTGAGAAGACAGGTCCACTTCAACGAGAGTATACAAATAATGCTCGTTTTGCTGATTCGCACTAGCGCTTGTAATTCG
This sequence comes from Aureibacillus halotolerans, assembly GCF_004363045.1. Classification (NCBI taxonomy): domain Bacteria; kingdom Bacillati; phylum Bacillota; class Bacilli; order Caryophanales; family Bacillaceae; genus Aureibacillus; species Aureibacillus halotolerans. The sequence continues at coordinate 101,653 of NZ_SNYJ01000008.1, read as the reverse complement.
AACGTTGTCAGGGATAGGAACTTGATTTTCACCAGTCTGGGTAGTTGTTAGCAAGCTCCCTTGCTCATCGTAAAGCGCCATGAGCGTTGAACCATTGCCTGCGACACGATCCAATAAATCGTCATTCTCTTCAAGCATACTGCCAATGAAGGTTGCTTCATCGCTCAACTGGTTTTGTGTTTCTTCTATGAATCGTTGCTCAATAGCCTGCCCAAGCACAAAAGCAATTGCCACAAAGGACAATGCCAATGTGATTGTTAAAAGAATTGGCAGTCGAATGTGTATTCGTTTCATACGTGTTTAGGCTCTTCCATCTTATACCCTAACCCGCGAATCGTTTTAATGTAGGTCGGTTTCTTCGTGTCATCCTCAATTTTTTCACGCAAGTGACTAATGTGCACATCTACAATTCGTGTGTCTCCTACAAAATCATAGTTCCACACCGCGCTAAGAAGTTGATCACGGGTCATGACACGTCCGCGATTTTTAGCGAGATAAGCCAAAAGTTCGAATTCCTTAGGGGTTAATTCCAACTCTTCTTTTCTATAATAGGCTTCATACTGGTCTGGGTACACTTCAAGCTCACCGAATACGTAGGATTCTTGCTCTTTTGATTCTTCCGTTTGAGCAGCCTGTGTTCGACGTAAGATCGCTTTAACGCGCGCAACCACTTCTCTCGGACTAAAGGGCTTTGTCATGTAATCGTCTGCGCCTAATTCCAAACCAAGAACCTTGTCAAACTCATCATCCTTAGCCGTGAGCATAAGAATAGGAAGCTGGTTTTTTTGCTGTCGTAGCTGCTTACATACTTCGACCCCATCCATTTTAGGCAACATTAAATCAAGAACAACTAAGGCGGTTGCCTCCTGCGCAATCATTTGCAGTGCCTTTTCGCCATCATCGGCTGTGATCACTTCAAATCCAGCCTGCTCCAGATTGTATTTTAATAACGTCACAATGGACGGTTCATCGTCTACAACTAATATTTTTTTATCGCTCACATTGAGTCCTCCTGCGTTGATTTCCCCGTCTATATAGGGTTCTCTTTTTCGTTTTCAATCAATGCCTGGGAGTATCTCTCAAGCTTTTTGTAAATGAACTCTCCTATGTATCATACTATCAATTTTGATTGAGCAAAAGTTTTTCTTATTGGAGTTCCTTATTTTAAATCGTCTTATTATCGTTTTATCCTGTGATAGAGGGAAAGTCGTGTATGAGGTTAGTGTCTTTGTCATCACTGTAGCGCATATGGTTTTGAAACAGAAGGGCATTCTAATTCTGGAGGATATAGCTCGTATGCGATGAACGATTTTAACAGCTTCGGAAAATCGTTTAGAACGAAGAATTGAGGGAATTAGAAAACGACGATACTATTTTGTTAAAGGAATGATTTTTTGAGTAATGACGTATTGAAAAAGAAAGCAGAAGACTTTTTTCAGACGTATGAAACAAAATTCAATGAGGCTTTGAACGATACGCCTGACTTAGAGGTCATTGTACGTTTTTACTCTGAGGAATTTATTTCTGTAAATCCATTAGTCGTAAAAACTGGCATCAATAATGAATCACTAAAAGATGCGATGGCCGAAGCCTATGAATACTATCGATCGATTGGCACAAAGCACATGGAGTGTCTGGATGTTTCAATCACTGTCCTTGATGACAAGCATTTTGTCGCTCATACCAAATGGAATTCGGTATATGAGAAAAATGGCGAAGAAATATCAATTCCTTTCCAATCCAATTACCTTTTACAAGAAAATGACACTACGTTTAAAATATTCGGATGGATTACTGGCGACGAACAGTCGTTATTGAAGGAAAATGGGATTATTTAAACCGTTTTTTTGTTGATAATAGGATATTTCCAGCTGATGATTCATCGAAAAACCCATTTCTCATAAGCCGTATCTGTGAGAAATGGGTTTTTCGTCTGTTAAACAGATCGTCTCAAACGATCCTCATGCCTTCATTCGAGTGAAAAACCAGCTGAGAGGATAGTTGTTAGTCGACGAGGTCCATTACTTTCTTCACGGACTCTACAGACTTGTCTAACGCTGCCTTCTCCTCATCTGTAAGGTCCAATTCAATAATTTTCTCTAAACCCGCACCGCCTAGAACGGTAGGTACGCCAAGATAAATGCCGTCGTAGCCATATTCACCTTCCAATAAAGTGATGGCCGGCAATACACGTCGTTGATCCTTTAAAATGGCCTCCACCATTTCTGCGAGCGAAGCAGCTGGGGCATAATAGGCACTGCCGTTTCCAAGGAGGTTAACAATCTCGCCACCACCTTTTCTTGTACGTTCAACAATTGCGTCAAGGCGCTCTTTTGAGACAAGCGTTTCGAGCGGTACGCCACCGGCATAGGAGTAGCGAATGAGCGGAACCATATCATCGCCATGGCCGCCTAGAACAAACCCTGTAATGTCTTTAACGGAGAGGTTCACCTCTTGCGCGATAAACGTACGGAATCTCGCTGTGTCTAAAATTCCTGATTGTCCTATCACGCGTTCTTTAGGAAATCCGGAAGCCTGATATACGGCATAGGTCATCGCATCGACTGGATTTGTGAGAACGACGATGATCGCATTTGGTGAATACGTGACGATTTCCTTTGTGACTGACTTCATTATTTTTGCATTTGTCGCAACTAGATCGTCTCTACTCATTCCAGGCTTTCTTGCAATTCCTGCTGTAATGACGACAATATCAGAGTCGGCCGTATCTTTGTAATCAGCCGTTCCAATGATTTGTGCATCAAAGCCTTGAACAGGACTTGCCTCAAGCATATCCAACGCTTTGCCTTTTGTTTGGTTTTCCAGCTCCGGAATATCCACTAAAACGACATCTGCAAGTTCCTTCTGCGCAACCATTAATGCTGTCGTTGCACCGGTAAATCCAGCGCCAATAACAGATACTTTTCTTCTTTGAATCGCCATGAGTAAACTCCTCCTCTAGGTTTAAAAATAGAACAAGCGGTGCCATAAGCGGCACCGCAAGTGTATTCGTTGTTACGCATCCATATTTTGAATGAGAGCTTCTCCAAATGCTGAACATTTTACTTCTGTTGCTCCATCCATTAGACGAGCAAAGTCATACGTGACGACTTTTTCAGCAATGGTTTTCTCCATTGATTTAATGATCAAATCCGCTGCTTCATTCCAGTTCAAATGCTCAAGCATTAACACACCAGAAAGGATAACAGACGATGGGTTTACTTTATCAAGACCCGCATATTTTGGAGCAGTTCCGTGAGTTGCTTCAAAAATGGCATGGCCCGTTTCATAGTTAATGTTGGCTCCAGGTGCGATACCGATGCCGCCTACTTGGGCTGCAAGTGCATCAGACACATAGTCCCCGTTTAAGTTCATTGTTGCAACCACATCAAATTCTTTTGGACGAGTCAAGATTTGTTGTAGGAAGATATCTGCAATCGCATCTTTCACGATGAGTTTGCCAGCTGCTTCTGCTTCTGACTGCGCTTGATCCGCTGCTTGGCGTCCTTTGTCTTCAACAATTTGATCGTATTCAGCCCAAGTAAAGACTTTATCGCCAAATTCATCTTCAGCTACTTGGTACCCCCAGTTTTTGAAGGCTCCTTCAGTGAACTTCATAATGTTCCCTTTGTGCACAAGTGTAACGGATTTACGGTTTTCATCAAGTGCGTACTGAATAGCAGCTCTTACAAGACGTTTTGTCCCTTCTTCAGATACGGGCTTAATGCCGATACCAGACGTTTCAGGGAAACGGATATTATGTACACCCATTTCATTTTGCAAGAAGGAAATCACTTTTTTCACTTCATCAGAGCCTTCTTGATACTCAATTCCAGCATAGATATCTTCTGTATTTTCACGGAAGATCACCATATCAGTGTCTTCAGGGCGTTTTACAGGTGAAGGTACGCCTTCAAAATAACGCACTGGACGCAAGCAAGTGAACAAGTCAAGCTCCTGACGCAACGCTACGTTCAATGAACGGATACCTCCGCCAATAGGCGTTGTCAAAGGACCTTTGATGGCAATTTTGTATTCTCTAATAGCATCTAATGTTTCAGCAGGAAGCCATTCGCCTGTTTGGTTAAAGGCCTTTTCACCTGCAAGTACTTCTTTCCAAACGACTTGCTTTTCACCTTTATACGCTTTTTGTACAGCAGCTTCAATGACTTTTGAAGCAGAAGCCCAAATATCTGGACCTGTTCCGTCTCCTTCGATATAAGGAATTACAGGTGCATTTGGTACGTTAAGTACACCATTCGTTTCTGTAATACGTTCGCCTTGAGCCATGTTGCATTCCTCCTGAAATTATATTGTTTACCTACTTCAATTAACGCTGGGCAATCGGGATAAAGGTTTCGCCTTCTTTACCTACGTACTCCGCACGCGGGCGAATCAAACGATTGTTCTCAAATTGCTCAAGAATATGAGCAATCCAACCAGACACTCGGCTAACAGCAAAGATCGGTGTGAAGAGATCATGATCAATACCTAAGCTGTGATAGACCGATGCAGAGTAAAAATCAACGTTTGGCGGAAGATTTTTTTGTCCAGTCACAAGCTTTTCAATGGCTACTGACATCTCATAATACTTTTCTTCTCCAGTCACCTTTGTAAGCTCTTGTGACATTTCCCGTAAATGCTTGGCACGCGGATCACCTGTTTTGTACACACGATGTCCGAAGCCCATGATTTTTTCTTTATTGTCCAGCGCATTTTGAATATAAGGCTCTACATTATCGATTGTACCAATTTCTTTAAGCATTTTCATTACTCTCTCATTGGCTCCACCGTGGAGAGGTCCTTTTAGCGCGCCAATAGCAGCTGTCACGCCTGAATACATGTCCGAAAGTGTGGCTACACAAACTCGAGCAGTAAATGTGGATGCATTTAACTCATGATCTGCATGAAGCACAAGAGCCTTGTTGAATGCTTCTACACTAATGTCATTTGGCTCTTCTCCTGTAAGCATGTAAAGGAAATTCGCCGCAATGCTAAGACCTTTTTTTGGTGCAATCGGGTCTTTCCCGCTTCGAATACGCGAAAACGCTGTCACTAAGGCCGGCATTTTTGCTTGAAGGCGAATCGCCTTTCGCTTGTTTGCCTCCGGATCATCAATGTCAGCTTCATCATCAAAAAGGCCAAGCATAGAAACCGCTGTGCGCAATGCCGCCATCGGATGAACCGAATCAAGATTGTATGAGCGGAAATGAGCAATGATTTCTTCTGGAAGCTCTGTTTGTGCTGAGAGTTCATCAGCAAACACTTTGTGCTCCTCTTGGTTCGGTAAACGCCCAAACCACAGCAAGTAGACAACTTCCTCAAAGGACGCTTGCTCTGCTAAGTCATCAATGTTGTACCCTCTATATGTAAGCACATCATCAATAATCGAACTGATAGACGACTGCGTCGCTACGACGCCTTCAAGCCCTCGGCTAACTGTCATATCATTCTCTCCTTTTTTAAAAATAAATTCCTTCTACACGCTTCGTCATGCTGATGCTATGCAATGCATATGAATCTATTATAACGTTTTCTTGATCTTTTGTGAATCAATTCAAAAGTGTTGGAGCCTATCCTCCAAAATGTTTGATCATTGAAATCAAAAGCGCTGCAATGCCGGCACCGATTAAAGGCCCAACAGCCACCCCACCAAATAGAGACACCGCAAGTATCGTTCCTAAAACGAGTGCTGCTGTGAGATGGGGGTCGTTGGCAAGCAGATCAAGTCCACTTTTTGCAATTAAAGCGACAAACAAACCTGCTCCAACAGCAATCCAAGCACTGTATGATTTAGCAGCATCTACAAGCTGTTTGAAACCAATTTCTCCAGTTGCAATAGGGACAAGCACTGCAATTGTGATGACAGTTATGCCAATTTGTAGACCTTTATCCTGTAAAAATACAAACGGTTTATCCGATGCTCCTGAAGCCTTAATAGCTGCTAACACTAGAACAGCCACATACAATGTCTTATTTTTTGCTATAAGTCCAATAACAAACAATATGAATAAAAACAGGGACGATCCGAATGCCATTCTACCACGCGCCTTTCATTATCATCGTTCAACCATAGATGTCATTCGTTTAATTTAGAAGGAGGTTGCCTTTGAATAAGAGAGAGAGCGACCATTTATTTATGATCGGACGCGCATTAGTGCTCCTTACGTGCATCGCCATAGGAGGCATTGTCATTTACGCCATTATTCGTTATGCATACCCATTCGTCATCGCTCTTCTCTTTGCCTCTATGCTTCACCCGACAGTATCATGGCTTGAAGCTCGTATCCATTGTTCGCGTACAATTGCAATCAGCTTGACAATGATCGGGGTGCTTGGCGTGTTATGTAGCTTGCTTGTTTATGGAATTGCTGAGCTTGCCAATGGCACACGGTACCTTATATCCGTCATGCCCTCTCAAATTGACACCCTATTTCAGGCCATAAATGTACGCGTCATGTCGTTGTACACCCACATTCAAACGATTGTTCAAGGCCTTGATGCGGATCAACAGCAGATTGTTCAACAGCAGATTGAACAACTCGTAAACAGCTCTGGAGAAACGATCAAGGCAATCATTCAAGCTTGTCTCAGCTTTTTCCCGATTATACTCTCAAGACTCCCAAATACAGCTGCTGTTTTTATTTGCACAGTCCTTGGCACCTTCTTTATGTTGAAAGAATGGGAGCGCGTAGCCGTTTGGTTTCGTGACTTTTCACCCCCATTTCTTCAGCATAGTAGCCGAGCCATCCAGCGCTCATTAAAAAAATCCCTCATCGGGTTTGTACGTGCGCAGCTTATCCTTGTCAGTATCTCAAGTGTTCTCGTGTGGATCGGTTTATCCCTATTAAGCGTTAATTATGCACTTACCATTGCTCTTTGTATTGCCCTTGTTGATTTATTGCCTTATGCAGGCACAGGACTTGTTTTTATCCCATGGATGATCTATGCCTTTGTCCAAGGAGATTACTCCTTGGTGATTGGGCTCGCTGTATTGTACGGAATTGTCCTCATCATAAGACAGGTCATGGAGCCTCGTATTCTCTCAAGTCAAATTGGAACGCACCCTTTGCTTACATTGATTTCAATGTTTGCCATGTATCAATGGATAGGCGTCGCTGGCCTCGTATTTGGTCCAATTCTTATGGTCATTGGGTACGCACTCACGCACGCCAAGGTTCCAAATGCTGCATGGAAGTACATTCGCGGACCAAAATATTGAATCTAGGGAGAGTCTGAGAACTCAGAAGGGAGCAGAAGTTACCCATTTTTCGTTCCAAGTAAGGCGCTTTTTCGCAGGCGTACCAGACGTACATCAAGGAAAAGGAACGCAGCAAGGGACGAAAAGGCGGTGACAGATGCCTCTAAGCGCGTTTTAAGACACGCCCTAACGTCTGAAAATAATAAAGCCCTTTTTCGAAGCAATAAATGTAATAATCAGCTGGACAATGCGACGAGGACCTGAGCGTAAGCCTGGGATTAAGAAAAACAAGCCTATAATATCACTAATAAACCCAGGGAAAACAAGCATGATACCGCCAACAATAACGCACACTCCATCGATCATTTCTTCTGTTGGCGGAATGCCTCGATCGATTTTTCGGCGTGCCTCAAATAACAGCTTCGTTCCTTCCCTTTTGAGCAGCCATGCCCCGATGATGCCCGAAAGAATAATGAGAAGAACCGTTGGAAGGTAACCAAAGGTTTGGCCAGCAAAGATAAACATACCCACCTCAAGGGCTGGCACAACAATCAATAAAAGCAACAGCCATTTTTGCATCAACTCCGCTCCTCTCAAGCCTTTTAAGTGTTATTGTAACGCAACTTATGCACCTTACATTTGGCAGATACACTTAGACATAACTGGGTAAATCTGAAATTTATTGTTGGAGGTGCTTTTTATACAAGCTGCCATACGCTCGCTTTCACGATAAACGGCATAAGGGCAACATCGACTCTAAGGAAGCTTTGTCGTGTTTTCTTTGCACACTAAAGGGCACAAGTGCTTCATCGACTCAAAAAGACTTCGTCGTGATTTCTTTGCCGCTGGAGTCTCGCTAGTGGCTGCTTTTGATTTTTACGCGGAATCGCTTCATTTCTGTTTTTTAAATCCACCTCTGCTTCTATTCTACGAAGCAGATGATCTTCGTGCAGAAGGTGATTTAATTCTGCTTGAAACGATGCATATACTTGTCTTGTTTGGTAAACCACACGCCTTAACACTCTTTTACCTCGCGTTATACGAGGACGAGACAAAATAACAAACAATTTACGCAGAAACAAACTTCAGCGTAGTCAACATACGTAGACTCTAGTGGGATCTGCGCGAGCTGAAGATCCCCTCGGAAAGCCTGCTTTTCGAGGAAGCTGAAGCCGTGCCCCACAGAAAGCGTAGTATTTTGACGGAGCGGTCGTAATTTCCGTGCACCTCAGTGCATCATCGATCTGAAACTCGTGAATACAAGAGTGTGAGCATTGGCACCTTTAAATTTCCTGAGTACACAAGATGTCAATAGAGCTATCTCACCTTACTTCTACTCAGGAACAACTAGCGTTGAAGGTGTTTTTGTTCTATGAAAGTTGTCTATATAAACACAACTATGTGCATTCCAGCTATTAATGTGTACATATACTTAGAGAGAGGGCTTTCGCCCTCTCTCTAAGTATATGATATCCAATTAAATTGTTTTAAAGCACACTTGTATGACCGCTATAGACATCTCCGTTACGTGCATCTATCGTGATTTCCTGGCTATGATGGATAATGTTTGTCGCATTCGTGACGCCAACAATGACAGGAATTCCTAAATTGAGTCCTACAACAGCTCCGTGTGTCGTTAATCCACCTTCTTCAGTGATGAGACCTGCTGCTTTTTCAAGAGCTGGCATCATGTCTTTGTCGGTGGCTGATGTAACGAGAATGTCACCTTCTTGAACACGTGTGTTGGCTTCCTCTGCATTTTTCGCAACCACAGCACGCCCAAAGGCTGTGCGTCTGCCGATGCCTGTCCCACGAACAAGGACGTCGCCAACGACATGGATCTTCATGAGGTTTGTGTTTCCAGATTCACCGATCGGCACACCACCGGTAATGATGATCAGATCTCCACGCGAAACGATGCTTGTCGACAAGCTCTTTTGGACAGCATTTTCGAGCATCTCATCTGTTGTATCGGTGCTCTCGCCGTTAATGGCATAAACACCCCAAACGAGAGCCATTCTACGCTGGGTGACTTCTGACATAGTGACCGCAACGATTGGAGCCTTCGGACGATATTTCGAGATCATTTTTGCTGTATAACCACTTTCAGTTGGTGCGACAATGGCTGACACATTCAAGTTAAGAGCCGTATGCGCAACGGATTGACCAATGGCATTTGTAATCGACATATCACTGCTCCGAGCAGATTTATCGAGCAACGACTTGTAATCAAGTGCCGCTTCTGCACGTTCTGCAATGTTGGCCATCGTCTGTACAGCCAACACAGGGTAATCGCCCGCTGCGGTTTCACCTGAAAGCATAATTGCATCTGTTCCATCAAGAATTGCATTCGCCACGTCACTTGCTTCCGCTCTTGTCGGACGCGGGTTACGCTGCATAGAGTCAAGCATTTGCGTAGCTGTAATAACAGGTTTTCCTAAGCTATTACACAATTTAATAAGGCGTTTTTGCACATGTGGCACTTCTTCGGCTGGAATTTCTACCCCTAGGTCGCCACGCGCCACCATAAGACCATCAGATACTTCAAGAATTTCCTCGATGTTGTCGACACCCTCCTGGTTCTCAATTTTTGGGATCAACTGAATATGAGGGGCACCATTTTGTTCAAGAAGTTCACGAATTTCGAGCACATCTGACGCACGGCGAATAAAGGAAGGAGCAATAAAGTCTACGCCTTGCTCAATGCCAAAGCGGATATCGTTCGCATCCTTCTCAGTCATTCCTGGAAGCTTCACAGATACGTTTGGTACATTAACACCTTTTTTGTTTTTCAATTCACCACTGTTCAAAATCTTGGTGTGAATGTTTTTTCCTTCAATAGACACAACTTCCAATTCAATCAAGCCATCATCAAGCAATATTTTTGATCCTGGATGAACATCGTTGGCGAGTCCTTCGTATGTCACTGAAATTTTCTCTTTTGTTCCTTCGCATTCTTCTGTAGAGACAATGAGTTCTTGTCCTTTTTCAAGCGCCAAGCAACCATCTTTCATTGTATGGGTACGAATTTCCGGCCCTTTTGTATCTAATAAAATCGCGACCGTATGACCAGTCTCTTTACACGCCTTGCGAATATTAATAATTCGATTGCCGTGCTCTTCAAAATCACCGTGTGAGAAATTAAGTCGTGCTACGTTCATGCCAGAGCTCATTAGCTCGACAAGCTTGTCGTAACTTTCACTTACTGGTCCAATCGTACATACTATTTTCGTTTTACGCATAATCTGTTGGCCTCCCAAACCCTAGTGCAGGTTAAATTGAAAGTTCTTTTGATAGTGTATACATGTCCATATCGACAGTGTGTTTTTGACTTAGGGCTTCAAGGATGTCATGATCGACAAGCTTATTTTGCTGAATACCAACCATACGTCCTTTCTTTCCTTCTAAAAGTAAATCGACGGCCTTCGCACCTAAACGACTTGCCAGCACACGATCACCAGCTGTTGGGCTTCCCCCGCGTTGAATATAGCCAAGCACGGAAACCCTAGTTTCAAACTTTGTCGCTTCCTCGATCTTTTTCCCGAAGGCGACACCACTCTCACAGCCCTCAGCAACCACGATGATGCTGTGCTTTTTGCCGCGTTTATGACCGTTTTGGAGTCTTGTAATAATTTCCTCCATATCATAAGGCGCTTCAGGAATTAAAATGGTTTCGGCGCCATCTGCAAGACCTGCCCATAGCGCAAGGTCTCCTGCATGACGTCCCATCACCTCAATAACATATGTACGCTCATGAGATGTCGCTGTATCCCGAATTTTATCGATGGCATCAATGATCGTATTCAGGGCGGTATCAAAGCCGATCGTGAAATCCGTTCCCGGAATGTCATTGTCAATCGTTCCCGGAACACCAATGCATGGATAACCTGCTTCTGTCAGCTTTTTAGCGCCTTGAAAAGAGCCGTCTCCGCCGATGACAACGACACCTTCAATTCCATGTTTATTGAGCTGCTCAATGCCTTTGGCCCGACCAGCTTCCGTTTTAAACTCCTCCGTACGTGCCGTGTAAAGCATCGTTCCACCGCGGTGAATAATGTCTCCAACAGAACCAATTTCAAGCTTTTTAATATTTCCTTCAATCATGCCAGCATACCCGTAATAGATCCCATACACTTCAATATTACTGTAGATGGCTTTCCTTACGACGGATCGAATGGCAGCGTTCATTCCTGGTGAATCTCCACCGCTTGTTAGTACACCAATTCGTTTCATACCTATCACCTCTATCACAATACTTACACACAATACTTCAAATGTACCATGAAGTTGCTATGCAAACAACGACCGCTAAAAAATCTTGCTATTCAACAAACACTGGCAATTGCGATTGAGAGCGTTCGCCAATCTGCATAAACTTCTTTTGACGTTGCTCTCGCAATGCTTCCCCAGTCAAAGGAGAGAGCTCTGCAAGCCCTTTTGAAATCGCATCAGAAATATAAACCGCCTGCGTGTCGACATCTCTGTGGGCGCCCCCTTTTATCTCAGGAATGATTGCATCAATAATACCAAGGTCCAGTACATCATATGCCGTTATTTTCATTGTTTCCGCAGCCTTTTGTGCTAAATTAGCATCTTTCCAAAGAATAGAAGACGCTCCTTCTGGCGAAATGACGGAGTACCACGCATTTTCGAGCATGTACACACGGTTACCAACACCTAGGGCAAGAGCACCACCGCTCGCTCCTTCGCCAATGACAACACAAAGAACAGGCACTGTTAAACCTGCCATTTCAAAAAGGTTTTTCGCAATGGCTTCACTTTGTCCCCGTTCTTCTGCAGCTTTCCCGGGATAAGCTCCCTTCGTATCGATGAGTGTAACAATGGGCCGCCCGAATTTTTCAGCCTGCTTCATAAGACGTAGCGCTTTTCGGTATCCTTCTGGATGAGGCATGCCAAAGTTACGACGCAAATTCTCCTTCGTATCTCGCCCTCTTTGCTCTCCAATGACCGTAACTGGCTTGCCTTGAAAGCGAGCCACACCTGCGACGATCGCTTCGTCGTCCCCAAAATAGCGATCGCCGTGCAGTTCAATAAAGTCATCAAAAATACGTTCAATATAATCCAAGCTGGTTGGCCGTTTTTGGTGACGAGCAAGCTGCACTCGATGCCAAGGCTCCATATTTCCATAAACGTCATCTTCCACTTTCCGCAACCTTACTTCGAGCCGTTCAATTTCCTTTGACAGGTCAATGTCCTTTTCGTGTGTAAATCGTTTTAGCTCATCAATTTTTTCACGAAGCTCTTCGACTGGTCTTTCAAATTCCAGTGTGCCGCTCATTGTCTCGCCCCCTCTGGCTCATGTAGCTTTACGATAGCAGATAATGTTGATTTCATATCTTTCCGATGGATCACTTTATCAAGCTGTCCATGCTCAAGCAGAAATTCTGCCGTTTGAAAATCATCTGGAAGCTTTTCACGAATGGTCTGTTCAATAATCCGTCTTCCAGCAAATCCAATCAACGCAGCTGGCTCAGCAAAATTATAATCACCAAGGGATGCAAAGCTGGCTGAAACGCCTCCAGTTGTCGGATGCGTCATCACCGAAATAAAGAGTCCACCATCGTCATTAAAATCCTTTAAGGCCGCGCTTGTTTTTGCCATTTGCATGAGACTTAATATGCCTTCCTGCATTCTTGCGCCGCCTGACGCTGTAAAAATGATAAATGGCTTTTTTTGTTTTTGTGCATGCTGGATGCCTTTGGTGATTTTTTCCCCTACAACGATCCCCATACTCGCCATTCGGAAACGGGCATCCATGACAGCAATAACAATTTCCGAGCCTGTAATGCTTCCTTCACCAACAACCACGGCTTCATTTAGCCCTGTTTTTTTACGATCAGCATCCATTTTTTCATCATATCCAGGAAATTCAAGCGGGTTTTCTGACGTCCAGTCCCCCATTAATTCTTGGAAAGACTCTTCATCAAGGATCGTTTGCAATCGTTCTTCAGAGGACATTTGAAGATGGTGCCCGCATTGATCACATACTTTAAGATTCTTTTTTAATTCTTTTGTATACATGATTTTTTTACATTTAGGGCACTTGCTCATTAAACCCTCAGGTATATCTGCTTTTGCTTGCTCCGAAGGAATCGGGGCATACCTTTTCTTTTTTGAAAACATGCCTTTTAGCATTGAAGCCATGGAAGACCCTCCCCCTTACACCAATCTAATGGTTCCTATAAAACATACATGGTGATAATAAATACATTTGTGTCCTATCCCTTATTCGTGAGACAACCGTTCAAATCCTCGTTTTCGTTATACATAGTGTATCCAGGAAGTTGGAATGAGAAACGACATTCCAACTGCAAGTCTGTATCTTGAAAACGCCTTGTCCCTTTTTATACAAATTGAAACAACTGATTTTATAAAGATACGCAAAATGACTATACCATTATATCAGAAGAGATCAACAGTTACACCCACTTGCGCTAGGATTGACTTTTCTTTGCTTTTAGAGCGACATTTTCTTTGCCGAGCAAACGCTGCAAAGACGCCAGCAAATCAGTGTCAACAACCGTATTATAATGGTCAGGCAGCTTTAATAAACGGCGGGTATCCACGTAATATAATGCGACAGGCACACGGCCTGAATTCGCCTGGAGAAGGTTTTTGATCTCCTGCAAGTGACGACGGCTATTGGCGTTAATCTGCAAATAGAGTATCGAGTCCCCGATCTCTCCCCCCTGAGACAGTGGACGAGCGCTGGAAAAAATAAGCTGTACTGTTCCCTGTCTTTTCTCAGCTTTTCCTTGAACAAGGAGCGCCTTGCCTTCCTTAATCATCGGTTTAATTTGACGATAGATTTCTGGGAAAATCACACAGTCTAAATCCGCTGATGCATCAGACAAACGTAAAAAGGCCATTGGTTCTCCTTTTTTAGTCGTTATTTCTTTTACTTCTTGAACAATGCCACCCGTAGAAACATGCAAGTGGATTTTGTATTGCACATCACTTAAGTGAATTGCCTTTTCCTTTTGAAGCGTTAATCGGTAGCCATCCATCGGGTGCCCAGAAATGTAGACGCCTAAAGTGTCTTTTTCGCCTGCCAGCTGCTCCATTGATGACAGCGGGTTTGCCCCCTGCAAAGAGGGCGGCGGAACGATCATGCCTAGTCCGCCCTCTTCCTCACCAATCAGCTCGGCGTATTCTAGAGCTGGATCAATCGTTGCGAGCACAGCCGCCCGATTGGCATGTAAAGAATCAAAGCTCCCAGCGTATATTAATGATTCAAGCAACGAGCGCTGCAACCATTTTTTCGGAAGTCGTCGAACAAAATCAATAAAGCTTTCAAAAGGGCGCTCCTTTCGAGTCTCGATAATGGCTTCTGCAGCTTGGGCTCCTACGTGCTTAATGTCAATGAAACCAAAATAAATCGACCTATTTCTTGTGTCAAAATAAGTGTGTGCGCAGTTAATGTCCGGAGGCATTACCGGAATGTCTAAGTGTTTGCACTCTTGGAGGTACTCTCTGCGTTTTTCCATCTGACCAGCCGTATTGTTTAAAAGCTCGGTATAAAATGCGTCAGGATATCGTGCCTTTAAATAGGCCAACTGGGTCGAAATCATCGTATACGCTACCGCATGACTTTTATTAAAGCCATACTGGGCAAATTGGCGAATAAACGCAAACAATTGAGAGGCTGTTGACTCCTCATACCCGTTTGCTCTGCATCCTTCAATAAAAGCATCTTTTGTGTCCTGCATCGTCTGTTGCTCTTTCTTCCCCATGGCCCTTCTCAGTAAATCTGCCTGTCCGAGAGAGAATCCAGCGACCTCATGGGCGATCGCCATCACTTGTTCCTGATAGACAATGACACCATACGTTGTTTCCAAAATGGGCTTTAACGCTTCATGCAAATAAGTCACCTTTTCATGACCATGCTTTCTTCTAGCATACGTTTTGATAAACTGCATCGGTCCAGGTCGATACAAAGCACTTACCGCTACAAGATCTTGAAACGACGTTGGCTTAACGTCTTGCAATGCTTTCCGCATACCAGCAGACTCGAATTGAAAAATGCCACTCGTATCTCCAGCCGCCAACATTCGTAACGCTTTTTCATCATCTAAAGGAAACTTATTTGGTTCTAGTTGTGTCCCTGCATCACTCTTCAACCGGCGACAAATCCGTTGAATGAAAGACAGATTTCTCAACCCTAGAAAATCCATCTTCAAAAGCCCTAATTGCTCAAGATCGTGCATTCCATACTGCGTTACCGTTTGTGAATGGGTTTGTTGCAGCGGAACAATAGACAGCAACGGAC
The DNA here is from genome assembly GCF_004363045.1 of Aureibacillus halotolerans. Lineage (NCBI taxonomy): Bacteria > Bacillati > Bacillota > Bacilli > Caryophanales > Bacillaceae > Aureibacillus > Aureibacillus halotolerans. The sequence continues at coordinate 86,162 of NZ_SNYJ01000008.1, read as the reverse complement.
GTTCATTGAGAACGACTCCAGCTGCGTGAATAGAGGCATGTCTTGGCAAGCCTTCAATTTTGGTGGCGACATTCAATACGTCTTCATGACGCGGATGTTCATTTATCCAACGTTTGATGTCTGGATTGCTCGCAAGATTTTCTTGAATCGTCTTTCCAGATTGAATGGCACTAGACAATCGTTGTAAGTCGCGTGCAGGGATGCCGTATGCCTTCGCTGTATCACGAATAGCTGCTTTTGCCGCAAGCGTACCAAAGGTGCCAATTTGGGCAACTCGCTCTCCTCCAAAGCGTTGCTGAATATAGTGAATCACTTCCTCACGTCGGTCATCAGCGATATCAATATCAATATCGGGCATTGAGAGACGTTCTGGGTTTAAAAAGCGTTCAAAGAGGAGCCCGAACCGCATTGGTTCTACATCAGTAATCCCCAATACGTACGCAACCATTGACCCTGCTGCCGAGCCTCGACCAGGTCCAACAGGAATGCGTCGTCGCTTTGCGTGACTCACAATATCCCATACGATCAAAAAATAATCCGAAAAACCAGTTTGTTCTATCGTCTCAAGCTCGAGTGTTAATCTAGCACGTGCCTTCTCGTCATTATGTGAGTATCGCGTCTCCCAGCCTTGCTTACAAAGGTCAATAAGGTACTGTTCGGACGATTGTTCGCCGGGCACTGGATACTTTAACAACTCCCCTGAAAGTGAGTCAAACTGAAAAGGGGTGATGTACTTATATACCGTTTTCGTCTGTTCAATGGCTTCTGGCCAATTTGAAAAAGCCTGCTCCATCTCTTCAGATGAACGAAAGTGAGTGGCCTCTTCGTGGGGGACATCTTCCATTTGTTTGCCGGCTTGAATGGCTCTTACACAACGTAAAGCATCGCTGTCCCCTGCGGAAATCGAGCGAACATTGCCCAGAGCGACAACAGGCATTTGAATGATGGACAGCCAGTTCTTTAGTTCGGCTGTATAGCGTTGGCTGTGTACGCTTTGCAACCCTATGAACACACTTTCTCCAAACACTTCCTGAAGCCGATATACGATCGCATCAATTCTACCAAGCTCATTTACTTCTAATGCCTCTTTGAACGATGTGGAAGACGTGGAATAGATGCAAAATAGTTCTGATGCAGTGCCTTCTAGAGCTGATACATCAATGGTTCCTACTGTTTTTTCGTAGGACAAGCGACAGAGAGTTTTGTAGCCATCAAGGTTTTTTGCATAAAGTAATAAGGTTTCATCTCTTGCTTCTTCAAAGCGCACACCAAGTTCCATACCAATAATAGGGGCGATGCCATGCTGGAGACAAAGCTGAGAAAATCTGTATGCACCATGCAACACATTTTCATCCGTTAATGCTAACGCTGGCATTCGATGCGTTTTCGCCTGTTGGACGAGCGTTTCGAGGTGACACACACTTCGTAAAAAGCTGTAACCGCTTTTTGTCTGCAAATGAATCATTCCACGGCCTCCTTTCTACTTTGGTTTGTTCGGACAGGCATTCATATTTAGATATCAAGAAGAATACAATTAGACAAACATGCGTTCAATGCCAGATTGCTATAAAGGGGTGTTTTCCTTGAAGGAGGAAGTGTTCATTGTCACGTTTATGAATTGTTATTTTGTGGCACTAGGCGTTATTTTAGGAGGTTCGTTCATTGGGGGGATCAGTGCGTTTCTGACCGGTGCTCCACCATACGAAACGATCGGTCGATTGGCACAAAGCCTCAAAATCTGGGGCATGGTTGCTGCCATTGGTGGGACATTTGATGTCATTTCAACATTTGAGCGCGGCATTTTTTATGGAGCGCCTCTTGATATTTTTAAGCAAACCTTATTGATTTTATCAGCGATGGCAGGTGCCCAAAGTGGGGCAAAACTGATTCAATGGTTTACGCAAGGAAGTGCGCTGTAATGCACGTACCACCTTACTACAAAAAACCGGAATGGCAGCAATTTCTTGCCGGTGCTGCCATTGGTGCATTGCTTGGCTGGATCGTTTTTCTTTTTATCCATGGTGAGACTCAAGACATTCAAGCAAGCAAAATCAATCATCAGTCAGCTGAAATCCGCCATTTAAAACAACGAATTGATGTCATGGAGGAAGATTACCGGACGTTAAATGAAACGAACGAAAAGAAATTAAAAATACAACAAATAAAGGTCGAATTTACAGCGGAAGCAAAAGAAAAGTATCGTTCATCAGCTCATACACTCCACCTGCTCCGACAAGCTGCTGAAGAAGAGCTTCATCCACTACTAACAAAAAACATTGAAGAAGTGGCGGCCAATCGTACGTATGTGATCAAAGCGATTGAAAATAAAACGTATACGATTGACCAAAGATCCTATCATTTAGAAGTAAAAGAGATGTATTTATATAAAACGCTTGAACTTTTGCTCGTCGTCAGCCATGAATAATCTACGCCTCTAAGGTTGCACGCTTAAGCTCACTGACGACCTGATGGACCATCTCCCAATCATAAATCGATGCTCCAGCTGCTAAAGGGTGGCCTCCCCCTTCGTACCGCTTAGCAATCGTGTTGACGACCGGACCTTTCGAACGCAACCTTACTCGAATTAAGTGCTCTTCCTCAATAAAGAATACCCATGCTTTAATGCCACTCACATTTCCTAGCATCCCAACAAGCTGTGATGCCTCTTGAGCCGTCGTTTCAAACTGCTTGAGCATTTGTCTTGTTATCGATACAGACGCAACTCCTTCCTCAGAAAGAGAGAAGGTTTGTAAAATATGACCTTGCAGACGCAAGACGTTGGCTTTTGTTTCATATAACGCATCATGGATCACCGTTCGCGAAAACGGGTACGTCACGAGTTCGGACGCGTAACGATACGTTTTAGGTGATGCACTTGGAAATAGGAATCGCCCCGTGTCTCCCACAATGCCTGCATAAATCAGCTCAGCCGCCTTCGCAGGCAAGCGAAGCTCCTCTTTATGAGTACTATACCATTCGTAAATCATTTCACTCGTGGAGCTTGCCGTCGTTTCCACCCAATTGTAATCTCCATACGGATCATCATTTGGATGATGGTCGACTTTAAAAACAGTCGCACCTGTCGCGTATCGCTGATCATCCACTCGTGCTTGATTGGCAGTATCACAAACAATAACGAGCGCATCCTTGAAGTCCACATCTTCTACTTCGTCCATTTTTGAAAGGAATTGCAAAGTTGGTTCTCCTTCCCCAGCACGAAGCACCGTTTTTTCCGGGAAATTTTCTTTAATGATCTCCGCTAAACTGCATTGAGAGCCATACGCGTCAGGATCTGGACGTACATGTCTGTGGATGACAATCTTTTGTGCGGCTTTAATTGCATTTAATAGTTCACTCATTACGTCACCTTTTTTCTTCTGTTGTATTTTTGCATAAGCTTGTTACAATAGAATCAATGTTATTATGTGGAGGTCTCCTCGTATGTTAATGCTGTTTTCAATGCTGTCTCTCGTTGCACACATTTTTTTAAAGGCGGCCGCCAACAAAGAGGACTCGCCGTATAAAAAAGGCGTACGCCATGTGTATGCTCGCTTTTTCCTTGGGCTTTTTATCGCCTTTGCCGGTCTTCATGCCTATGGAACGCTAGGAAGTCAATTGGCCTTATTTATCTGCATTGTCTTTTTACTTCTAGCAGGAGCGAATATATATGCAGGAGTTCGTCAGCTTAAGTTTATAAAATCAGTGAATGCCCAGCAGAAAGGCTAAATAACAAATACTAGCCCTCAATCCAAGAAACGCTTAGTGTACAAATAGCAAAGCCGTAGAAGGTGCTTAGTTGCCACACGACAATGAGCACCGAATATGGCAAGGCTACGCCGAATGCACGCGTTTCACACCAACCTGAAGAGCCTTTTTAGAGGCTCTTTTTTATTTACGGCGTATGCTGAAGTAATTGTACAACAAGCAATACTTTGCTCACTAGCTTCCCTTCAGCAGTGACCTCTACCTCAATCTTGGCCGTTCTTCTACCGATTTCAAGAATTCTCGGAGTGAACTGCAGCGTCGCACCAAGCTGAACAAGATGAATGAAAAGCACGTTCATGTTTTCGACAACGAGCTCACTTTTCCGATGAATGTTTAAAAGTCGCGTGGCTGCTTCCACGAGTAATGTTGTAAATACACCATAAGACATCGTACCAAGCGCATTGGTCATTTGTGGTGTGAGTTCACAAGTATATGTTCTTTCATTTCGTTGATTATGCACCGTTTTTAAACTGGCGAGAATCGCATTATCAAGGGTTTCCCCACTTGATTGCGGATGCCTTTGTAGCGCTTTAAGTACATCCTGACGGCTGATGATGCCCACCAAACGCTGCATCTCATCGACCACAGGTACCATCTCAATGCCATTCCAAATCATCATCTGGGCGGCTGAAGCGACAGTGGTCTTTTTTGTAATCGTAAATAGCTGCTTTGACATCACTTTCTCAATAAGCTCTCCAGCCTCATGATGCAAGATATCTCTAGAGGTTACCATGCCAACGACTTTTCGATGTTCATCAACAACCGGGTATCGGCTATGGTTTGTTTCTTCATTCTTATCGAGCCACCGTTGCACTGGATCGGTTGTATACAAATAATGAGTATGTTCAAAAGACGTTTGGATGTCCTCTACGAACACAATTTCCTTTTTAATCATTTGATCGTAAATTGCCCGGTTGATCATGTCTGCTACCGTAAAGGTATCATGTTTGCTTGAAATAATAGGAAGCTTATGCTCGTCAGCCAGGGCTTTTACATCATCATCCGTGTTAAAGCCACCAGTGATTAACACCGCTGCCCCTGCTTCTAATGCAAGCTTATGGGCTTCAATTCGATTCCCAACGATCAGTAAATTTCCTGCTTCGGTATACGTCATCATCGCATCAAGTTTCATTGCACCGATGACAAATTTATTCAACGTCTTATGTAAGCCTTCTTTTCCACCGAGAACCTGTCCATCGATGACGTTGACGACTTCCGCATAGGTCAGTTCTTGAAAATTATTCCGATCCTTTTTTTCAATACGAATCGTACCGACTCGTTCAATTGTGCTCACAAAGCCCTTATTTTCAGCTTCTTTAATCGCTCGATAAGCAGTCCCATCGCTGACATTCATTGCTTTCGCAATCCCACGAACCGAAATTCGCTGTCCAACGTCTAGGGAATAAATAAACTGTAGAATTTGCTCATGTTTTGTCGCCATAGAAAGGTCACCTTTTTACATTAGCTTCAAGTACTCCCTATTATACTGTTCTTCGCTCATGCATTCAATCGGATCCACTTTGAAAGCGGTTTTCTGGATTCTTTAAATCCACCACTTAAGTTTAAACTACCTTTATTAAAAGACAAAAACAACGGTGCTTTGCCTGCAACCGTTGTTTCAGAACGTACAATACATCCGCCTGGAAAGATGTGTATGCTCCCTGCTCAAGGAGCGGAGTTGCCATATGGGCAATAAGCACCGTACAAGACAAAGCAACAAAGGTAGCGAGCGTTTGCCATCCGCCTGCTTCATCTTGAAAACACTCGTTGCTTCTGAACTCGTTTCCGTTGTATTGCCCCAGCTGCTGTAGAACGAGCGATTCGTCTCGTTGGACGAGCTTGCATGTAAGCGATCAAGTTGCCAAAAACCGCGAGTCCAGCCAGACAAAACCATAACGAAGCAAAGGCAGCTCCCTCTTGACTTGCGGTTTGTGCAAGCAGATATGGATACGTTAGCCAAGTTAACGCAACGACCATTAAAATACAAAGCAAATACCGTTCCCTCAACATTCGTCTCCTCCAATGCATACGTCATTCGATATATATGCACGCTTCTTTTACATTAGACATAAAGAAGTTTGGAGACGACCAGTGCCCTTTCAACTAACTTAGTTGGTCATGGTCGAAATTGAACCAACAAGGTCTATCTCATTTCATTTCATTCGTTCTTTACACTAACCCAAAGCGGTAACTAGTGAGACTCCAACAGCAAAGAAAACACGACGAGGTCTTTACGAGTTGAAGATGCGCTAGGGGGTACGGGAATGACGACCGCTCCGTCAACATACTTCGCTTTCAGTGGGGCACGGCTTCAGCTTCCTCGAAAAAGCAGGCTTTCCGAGGGGATCTTCAGCTCGCGCTGATCCCACTAGAGTCTACGTATGTTGACTACGCTGATGTTTGTTTCTGCGTCCATTGTTTTATGGTGGCTCGGTCTCGTATAGAGGGTAAAAAGCCGTGTTGCAACCAAATAAGGCAAGTACGTGCAATGTTTCAAGGTAGATCACCTGGTGCCTTTTACACGAATGTCGTTTGGTAACTGTTGAAAATGAAACCAAAAAAGATCTTTCTCATTTCATTCGTTCTGTATAATATACCAAAAACGGCTACTAGTGAGACTCCTGCGGCAAAGAAAACACGATGAGGTACTTTCGAATCGATGTTGCACTTGTACCCTTTAGGGTGGAAAGCGCGACCCCGCAGAGCGTGAAACACGCTCGAGGAGGCGCAGCAGAAGCCCAGCGGCAAAGAAATCACGACGAAGTCTTTTTGAGTCGATGATGCACTTGTACCCTTTAGGGTGAAAGCGAACGTATAGCCGTTTGCCTATAGAAAATGTCTTCAAAATGGGCATTTGTAAGAGAACACGCACATCATTTTTTCTAAATAGAATAAGATCTACATTACCTGATGGGGCACTAGTAAACCTAAAGGGTTAGTGATTCACCTGTTTGGAGAACCGTCCCTTTACAATCGAGTGAAGCGACAAACGCCTCTGGATCTTGTTCAATCACAGGGAACGTATTGTAATGGATGGGAACGACATGTTTTGCACGAAACCAGCTAGCGGCTATTTTCGCATCTTCAGGTCCCATCGTAAAGTTGTCGCCAATTGGTAAGAAGGCCAAATCAATGTCATGCTGTTCGCCGTACATTTTCATGTCAGAATATAACGCGGTATCTCCGGCGTGAAGAATTGTTTTTCCTTCAGCCATAAACAAGATTCCACTAGGCATTCCCGTATAGACAATTGTTTCGTTTTCATCATCAGTGATCGCTGAACCGTGAAAGGCTTGGATAAGCTTCACTGTCCCGAAATCAAATTGATACTTTCCACCAATATGCATTGGGTGCGTCTTAAGTCCCTTCCAAGAAAGGTAGTTCGCGAGTTCATTAGGTGCGACAACTAATGCTTCGCTTCGTTTCGCAATCTCGATCGTATCTCCGAGATGATCCCCGTGCCCGTGGGTTAATAGGATGACATCAGGTGTTTCCTCGTCAGCTTTCAAATCAGTTAAGCCATTGCCGTTAATAAAAGGATCAATTAAAATCGTTTTGCCATTCACCTGTATTTTGATAACGGCATGTCCATGATAAGATACGTCCATGTGTAAATCACTCCTTTTCAATCTTTACCCGGCAGTTAAACAATCTATGCATCCAATCAATAAAATTTCCATGAACTCTCATATAGTTCAAGCAGCAACGGGTTAATTAATGTATTTACTTCTACATCCTCTTTAGGTGGACCTTCATCTTTTCCAAAAGCCGTTAGGGCGGAGAGTACATCATTGGTAAGAAAGTCGGTCTCCACCATGACTGACATTTCATCTTCCGTTATTTCTTCTCTTGAAGCAAGCACGAATCCCCAATTTCCAAAGCTTGGGACATCGACGTGAAGGTTTAACGTATGGAGTCCAGTGCTTTGAATCGTTTTATTGATGGTCCAGTAAGCTTCCCTAGCAAATACAGGACTTGTTGCCTGGACCTCCATCGTGCCACCTGGACTCAAATGATTACGAACGAGCGAATAAAACTCAAACGTATACAATTTGTTTAATGCTTCATTGTTTGGATCGGGTAAATCAATGATAATGACGTCAAAGAACCCTTTATGTGATTCTAAAAATTGAAAAGCGTCCTGATGAAGAACATCGACTTTCGGGCTGAACAATGACCTCTGATTTATATCAAGTAAGAAATGATTCGTTTTTGCTAGTTGAACAACACGAGGGTCTAGATCTACCAAAGTGACGTCTTTGACATCATCATATTTTAAGATCTCGCGCAAAGCAGCCCCATCACCACCCCCAAGAATGAGCACCTTTTCTCGTTTTTCAGCAGCCGACATGGCAGGATGAATGAGAGCTTCATGATATCGATGCTCATCAACGGAGCTTAATTGCAGCTGTCCATTTAAGTACAATCGAGTGTCTCCGCCATTGCGTGTAATAATGATGCGCTGATAGGCGGTTTCTTCAGCGTGGACAATCGTATCCTGATATAGCCTTTGTTCAAAACGAAAAGCCGTTTGTTCACCAAACAACACACCTACAATGAGAATAATTAAAAAGAAAATGCCAAAAAACGCATGAATTTTAAAGTGTTTGATTTGCGAACGAAATAGCCAAAGGATCCAAAGAGCAATACCGACGTTAACAAGGGCCACAAGAAATGGGGTTTTCACAAGACCAAACTGAGGTCGAAGCAAAAAGACAAACAATAAGCCTCCTGCCAACCCCCCTGCATAGTCAGAAAAAAGAACTCGAGCAGTGCTTCTACTTAAAGAAACTCCGATTTCGTTCGCTTTACGTATGAGCACGGGTAGCTCCACACCAGTGAACGTACCAACAATCAGGGTAATGCCATAGAGAACAAGTGCATCCGTACCCCCAGGCAAATACGCGGTGACACCGAATAGGATGAAAGCAGAAAAGCCACCAATTAATCCGATGGCATATTCAATCCAAACAAAGGAGAGGATTAAATTTTTGGTGACCTTTTCACTAATGGCTGCGCCGATGCCCATTCCAGTTAAAAACAAAGAAATCGTTAACGTGTACTGCTTCACACCATCCCCCAAGATGTAGGAGCCTAGCGCGCCAAAAAGAACTTCAAAAATAATGCCGCATATGGAGACGATGCCTGACGCCCAGTAAAGCGAATTAACCTGCCTACCTGGACTAATCATTTGTTTATTCACATTTACACCAGCTTTCAAAAGAAAAAATACCTTGATCTAAAATAGCTCCAGACAATGTCTGGAGCTATAGAAAGTCGTACGTGGCATTATGTAATGGACGCTCCAATGACGAATCCAAGACCAACGGACACACAAAACGAGATAATTCCAACTGCAATGTTTTTTGCCTTCAACTCAGATTCAACAGAAAATCCTCGTGTGAGCAATTCAAAAATGAGGTACGCAATTAGCTGTAAAACAACACCGAGTAAACCCCAAAGAAAAGTGGACATCACGGAATCGTTGTGAAAGATAGAAAATGCAAGCACAATACAAATCCCGATAACCTTTCCTCCTACGGATAAAGCGACAGCGACATTGCCATTTTTAATTTCTTCCCAATCCCGATATTTTCTCGTCAACAATTCAAATAAGATAACACCGATAACAACAACAAGCACCGACACGACAAAATACATAAGTGTTAATAACACCAAATCAAAATTCAAGTGAATCACTCCTCCCAGGCATCTTAATGATTTTTATTACTTTCCAGAACCAGGCCCACCACCACGGCTTGAGTATTCTCTAAAAGGAGATGGACTTGTCGGACCTCTATATCCACTTCCTGAAGTTGCATACCCTGAATAACAGCTTCCGTTACCTGTCAGACTCGAACAGCGCGATTGCTGGAGTCTTCCCCAATCCGAGACACCGAGAAATCGGTTTAATACAGCAAGCGTTAGCAATTGGTTAAAGAAGCTCGGGCGATAGTTGTCTCTGACAAAATCATCCTCTGACACTTCAACCTGAGTACCTTCCTCGTTCGATGTTAAGACCACCAAATTTTCATCATATATAAGCGCTTGTTTGCCATCGACGATTTGACTGCTTTCTTCAGGGGACTTCCAATCGCTTAATTCCTGACTCACCTGTTCAAGTGATTTCGAGGAATTTGTGTAGATTCTTGAATAATCAGAAGAGTCTGTGCTACTCGTAATAACATCCGTTAACTGATAGTCATTTGTTCCATCGAGATATTCGCTTACATCACCCTGTCCACAGCCAGTTAACAAGAGAATGAGACTTACTAGCCCAATCATACTGTATACACTTTTCATTTGTTCACCACCCTATCGTTGGGAATCCCTTCACATATACATCAATAGAGACATTCATCGTTCAGTGCCACTCTATGTAATCGATGCTCCAATGACGAATCCTAGGCCGACGGACACACATAAAGATATAATGCCCACAGCGATGTTTCTCACTTTTAATTCACTTTCCACAGAAAATCCTCGAGTCATTAATTCAAAGATAAGGTATGCAATTAGTTGAAGAGCGACACCAAGCAAACCCCATAAAAAAGTATCGAGGGCAGAATCATTATGGTTGATTGAAAAGGCTAATACGATACAAATCCCAGCAACCTTTCCACCAACAGAAAGAGCTACGGCAACGTTACCGTTTTTAATTTCTTCCCAATCATTGTATTTCTTTGTCAGCCACTCGAATAAAAAGATACCAATTAAGACAACAATGACTGCAACAACAAAGTACAGTAGTGTTAAGAGCACCATATCTAAAGTCAATCGCTTCACTCCTTTCTATCCTTATTATCGTCCCATTTTTTCAAACATTTAAAAATATCCAGAATATATGATTTGATTTGTTAGAAATAAGCGGTCATGCCACAGTTGTCTGTCTAAGCTAGTATGTATAACACAGAAGAAGGAAAAGCACATCGCTTTTCCTCCTGAATAGAAACTGCGACTACGAGTTACTCTTTGCCTAACTGCTTTTTCAATGCGGCAAGCTCGTCATCTACGCCACTTTTCCCTAGAGTTTCAAATTCATCGTCTAGACTGCGGTTAGAGGAACGAATGTCTTCGCTTGTTTCAGCTTCTGCTTCAAATTGCATAACCTTTTCTTCCATTCGCTCAAAGCCAGCTTTCGACTCATCCGATCCAACAGAAGACATCGCATGGTTCATTTTCTTACGCACTTGTGCCGATTCAGCACGAGCCTTCAATGTATCTTTTTTCAGTTTCATTTCTTGGTGTTCGCGTTTCATTTCATCTAGGCGCGTACGTAAATTATCTGCATCCTGTTTTGCGCGTGTATGAGTTTCTTTAAGAAGGTCAGCTTGCTCCGCTTGTGTTTTTTTATCTTCAAGTGCACGGCGAGCAAGATCTTCGTTGCCAGCTTCTAACGCTTGAACAGCCTGCTCTTGACGTTTTTCAACAAGACTTTGTGCGTCCAGATACTTTTTGTTTAGCATCTTTTCGTTCGCAATTTGTTTTGCTACTGCGGTTTCAGCTTCGCGAATATCCGCTTCCATCTCTCGCATAAACTGATCAAGCATTTTTACCGGATCTTCCGCTTTGTCTAGTAACGCATTTAATTCAGAGCCTACAACCGTTTTTACCCGTTTAAAAAATTTAAACATCGTATTCATTCCTCCATGTCATTTGTTTTTTGTTTAGCTTCCTGCAAGAACCTTCAACTCAAATTCCTCAATCGAATATCCTTTGCTCACTTCAACTTCCTCGCCCCAAATTTCAACGGAGAGGTATGTTTCATCCTCTTCATCAGCAAATTCATGGTAGCTCATTTTGCGATTTGAAACGTTTTGAGAACGCCCTGTGCCAGTTACATAAGCAGACCCTTTCTCACCCGCATAATACGTTTTACCATCATAAGTAATCTTCTGGGGGATTGGTTTTTGCAAAGGAATAGACACCTTTTCATACACACCTAGTTCAAGCTCATCGTCCATTTCAACCGAAAGCCAAATCGTTTTCCCTGTACTTACCAGCTGGTAGGCGTACCACTTATAGCCGGAATCATTGTACGTGAGCGTACCGACGATCTCATAATCTTCAAGCTCGTAGGTGACAATATCTCCGGTCTTTAAGTTATACAGGTTTCGTGCTTGCACTTTCGGAGGAGGTGTCTTATCCCCTTTTAGCTTCGTCATAATTCTTGAAAATACGCCCATATATCCACCTCTTTGCTTTTAGTCAATGAATTGAATATCAAACTCAATGACGTCTTCTTTATGTCTTACGAGTCAATCATCGTAAAGGTTTCAAAATCCCAGGAAAAAATCTTTCTTTTATTATGATACTATGAGATTGGTCTTTCTTTCAATGATAAGACTGCTGAATTTATCCTAAAGGAGGACATTGCATCATGTCATTAACTCATTTGAATGTGCAACTAAAGAAAATGGAAGTGGATACGGCCATTGTGACATTGCCATCGGACATCTTCTACTTAACCCAATTTAAAACTGAGCCGCACGAGCGTGTTGTTGCTTTGGTCATTCAACTAGAACGCGATCCCCTCCTATTGCTTCCTGCAATGGAAGTGGAACAAGCTAGAGCAGATGGGTGGGCGGGCGACGTGCTTCCATACAAAGACACTGATCAACCATGGGAGCTGCTTGCTGCATCTTTAGACAGTGCAACCATTTCCACACTCGGAATTCAAAAAAATCATCTAACCGTTGAACGACTTGAAGCTATTCAGCAAACATTGGAGCCAACAAAGGTCATTGCCGTCGAGAATGTATTACAACAAATGCGATTAGTGAAAAGCCCACAGGAGCTCGCGATCATGAAAGAAGCGGCATTGTTCGCAGACAAAGGAGTAGAAATAGGGAAACACGCTCTTAAGGAAGGCATTACAGAGCTTGAGGTTAAAAATGCCATCGAGCAGGGCCTTGCTCAGCTTGGTATCGCTGAAATGGCTTTTAAAACGACGGTCTTATTCGGTAAGCGATCAGCACAGCCGCATGGCAATAGTGGAAACACCGCGTTATGTAAAGGCGATATTGCCCTTTTCGATCTCGGTGTCGTGCATAATGGGTATACTTCAGACATCACTAGATGCTTTTTGTTTGCTGAGTATAATGAAGAAGCAGCCACCATATATGAAGCTGTGCTTGCAGCCGAAGAACAAGCGATCAAATCGATTGCTCCAGGCGTGCCCATCGCAACGGCAGAACGTGCAGCGCGTGATGAATTAAAAACAAGAAAGCTTGAGACCGATTTCACTCATAGGCTTGGTCATGGGCTTGGCATTGATGTTCATGAATTCCCGTCCCTTCACGAAAAAAATGAAACCCCCTTTTGTGTAGGAATGACGTTCACAGTTGAACCAGGTGTCTATGTTCCGTCGATTGGTGGCATTCGCATTGAAGACGATATCGTCGTCACTGAGCATGGCTATGAGATTTTAACAGAGAGCCCAAAACAATTAGAGGTCGTGCCATACAAATAATTTCGGCCCTGTTCTAATGAAGAGACCACATGCAAATGAACTGCCGCATGTGGTCTTATTCCTTTTCTTGAAAACCCATTCATCTGAGCACATTGCTCTTACAAGCCATCCGCTACATTTTTCCAGCTCATATGATGTGCGTCCGCAACGGCCTTGTAAGTGACTTCACCTTCGTATACGTTTAAGCCTTTTTGTAAAGGAGGATGTTTTATCAACGCTTCACGTACCCCTAGATCAGCTAGCAAAGCAGCGTAGGACACTGTCACATTGGACAAAGCAATCGTCGATGTCCTAGGAACAGCACCGGGCATATTGGCAACAGCATAGTGCAACACGCCATGTCGTAAATACGTAGGCTCATCATGCGTCGTGACATGGTCAGTCGTCTCCACAATCCCACCTTGGTCAACAGCAACATCAACAATCACCGATCCGTCTCCCATCGCCTTCACGGTTTCTTCTGTTACAAGTGTCGGTGCCTTGGCTCCAGGGATTAATACTGCGCCAATAAGCAGGTCACTTTCTGCTACACAATCATGAATGTTCAATGGGTTTGACATCATCGTTTGAATTTTCGTCCCAAACAGTTGATCGAAAAAATGAAGCCTCTCTGGGTCTATATCAAGAACCGTGACGTATGCGCCAAGACCAACAGCAATTTGTGCAGCCTCATACCCAACAGTGCCACCACCTAAGACAGTAACTCTCCCACGGCGCACTCCTGGAACACCACCAAGCAAGATGCCTTTGCCGCCATTCATCTTCTCTAAAAACTGCGCGCCTACTTGCGTAGACATTCGCCCAGCCACTTCACTCATTGGGTTTAGTAAAGGCAGTGACCCGTCTGACGTTTGAACGGTTTCATAGGCAACGGCAGTGACCCGCGACTTTTTAAGTGCTTCTGTAAGCTCTCGATCAGCGGCAAGATGAAGGTATGTAAACAGTAATAAGCCCTCTCTAAAATATCTAAACTCTTCTGGCAAGGGCTCCTTCACCTTCATCACCATTTGGCAGCTCCACGCGTCTTCCGCTGTTTTCACGATAGACGCCCCGACACGTTCGTAGTGCTCATCCAAAAAACCCGAATCGTTTCCAGCACCCGCTTCAACTAAGACTTGATGCCCCCGAGTGATAAGCTCAGAAACAGCTGACGGTGTGAGAGCGACACGATGCTCTTGATTTTTTATTTCTTTCGGAATGCCAATTTTCATTATGCTACACTCCCTTTTCATCTATCTTATACCTTAACTGTTGGGCCAAATCCATGAAAATAATCCATCTTTATCGTGCAAAAGCATTTGAAAAGACTCAATTGAGGTATACCCAAGCTCTTTTAAATCAGCAAGATATTCTTCAGTTGATTTTCCTTGTTTTGGCGTTAAACGATCGAGCACTTGATTGACCGCATCCTCAGCAGGCTTGCCTTGTAGTTCATCCGGAGCAAATGCAAGGTAGCCGTCCTCGCCATGCTTTTGAAATAGCGACATCTCACCAGCATTTTCAATTTTCAACTGAAATTGTTCAATCGTCTTTGGAAGATTGTCTGGCGTCCACGGATGATCACTTGTAAACAGAAGCCATATCGCTGCACCAATAAGAATCACTCGCCACATTTCATATCACCTCATCGTTTAGGATGAGGCAATACGGAAAATATATACTTCTTAAGAAGCATTATGACGACAAACTTTAGTCAAAACGTGAAAACGTTTATCTTATCTAAGTGGGAAGCCTTGGGAGGCGCGGAGTTGCCATACGGGCAATGAGCACCGGACAAGGCAATACAACGATAAAAGCGAGCGTTTCTCTCACAACCCCTTCAGGTGGATTGAAAACGTTTGTCTTTTGAGGCGTGAAGCCTAGGAGGCGCGGAGTTGCCATATGGGCAATGAGCACCGGACAAGGCAATACAACGATAAAAGCGAGCGTTTCTCAACCACCTGAAGTTATTTAGTCGTTTTTTGGTACACAACATTTTCCCCACCAGTAATCTCCAGCACCGTTCCTGTCACAAACCCAGAGTCTTCGCTGGCGAAAAAACCGACCGCTCTTGCAATATCCTCTCCAGTTCCCGCTCTACCAACGGGTGCGGCTTTAAGTGCTTGGCTTGATTCCGCGATAAAAGCTTCCTTCATACTTCCTGAGATGTCTCCAGGACAGACCATATTCGCAGTGATGCCATAGGACGCCTCTTCCATGGCAATCGTTTTCGTCAATGAGACAAGACCTGTTTTTGCCGCTGCAAAAGCTGATCGTTCCACCCAGCCTGGCGCATTGGGCGCATCTTGAAACCCGTACGTAATAATTCGTCCGAAATGAGCCTCCCTCATTCCATTTACACACGCTTTGAAAAAATGGAACACAGACGAAAGATTTCCATGAATCATAGTGTTCCATTCCTCTGTGCTGTAAGAAGCTAGTGACTTCCTCTCGAATACATAGGGGCCGGCATTGCAAATGAGCGTAAGAACGGGGCCATGTTTTTCCTTGGCTTCTTGAACCATTCGTTGGACATCCTGCTCCTTCGTCACGTCCCCTTGGACGAAATGCATGAGGTGCTCGTCGTCAGGCATCTCTTTTCTTAGCTTCATGACAGCAGATTGATCTTGAAAATAGGACATTGTTACAGGATGGCCACGTTTTAGAAAATAAATGGCCACCTGTTTTCCTAATCCTTTTGTTCCTGCACTTATAAACACATGTGCCAGAGGGTGCGGCATCACAAAATCTCTCCTATCACCTTCATTTTTCCGGATCTGCTATATTGATTGGCAACCATTGTAACACAGATTGAATTTTTTCATCCCAGTAGGCCCACGTGTGCCCTCCTGGCTCTTCTTCATAATGAAGAGGGAATCCTGCCTTTTGACAAGCCTCCTTAAAGCGAACATTGTCATTTATTAAATAATCCTCAGTCCCGCAACACTGATACAGCGTCGGGCGTAAGTCACGGTGTACATTTTGTTCCATGAGCGAAAACAAATTATGCGCATCAGCAATGCGTTCATCTGTTCCAAATATGGAGACGCCAAGATCACGAATCGCTTGTTGCTCAGACATTCGTAACACTTGGATGTCGACCACTCCTGACAGACTAGCACCGTAGGATATTTGATCAGGTTTTGTTAGCGCCCATTTAAACGCACCATAACCTCCCATTGAAAGACCTGCTACAAATCGGTCATTACGATGCTTGGACAACGGTAGCATTCTTTCCATAAACCTTGGCAATTCTTCCGTCAAAAAGGTCCAGTAGTCGTCCCCATGATGCATATCTGTATAGAAACTCTTATTCACTTCGGGCATCACCACAGCGATATTCATTTCTTCAACATATCGCTCAATCGATGTTTTTCTCGTCCAAATACTGCTATCATCTGATAATCCATGGAGCAAATATAACGTCGGCAGTCCAGCTTCGGGCAACTGATAATGCGCTGATCCCATATCAGGCAAAAGCACGACCACAGATGTGGATAAACCAAGCGTTTCAGAATGAATTGAACATTGTAAGCGAGCCATCTCAGGTTTCCTCCTATCGGGAACTTTCTTCTTTAAGAATAACGTAAATGGTATCTTTGGAAAAGAAAGAGCTTTTTAATAAAATCTGCTCGATTAGTTCTTTGAAAACCTCCTCATTTGCCACCAGTGTTTTAGGGCGTGTCTTAAAACTCGCTAAGAGGCATCTGTCACCGCCTTTTCGACCCTTGCTGCGTTCCTTTTCCTTGACGTCAGTTCGGTACGCCTGCGAAAAAGCGCCTTGCTTGGAACGAAAATTCGGCAACATCTGCTCCCTTCTGAGTTCTAGTTTTTATAACTTCACACCTGTTTAGGCATTGTCTCTTTTTCTGTCATGGCCATTTTGCGCAGAAAAAGGCATCCTCTTGGGGGTTCCCCCAAAGAAGATGCCTTTTTCTATAAGCGAACATCATGAATGTTCTTCTAGCTACATACATGTTGTTAATTGAATGACCTCATTAGTGAGAATACTTTTCGCATCACAAGAAACGTTGAACACGTCCGATACGCAAGTATATGGTTTAGGTAAAAGGGCATTCGCCCAATCTGGACGAAACAGTAGGACCTAACGGAATGATTCACAGCCAACAGTGAAATTTTTTCGTGTTGGCAATTGCGGTGCAACCTTTAAATCTAAATCGATAATGCCCATCACTTCCAGAAAGCTCGTTCTGTTTATGCCTGAATTAGCGTATTTAAATAATCAATGGAAAGCCGATAATCCTCTAGCATTGTTCTTTCTGCATTCGTGTCTTTGCGATGCCAAAGCTCAAGTGAAATCCACCCTTCGTATTGTGCTGCTTTTAACGCATCAATAAAGGCCGGCATTGAGATGTCACCTTCAATCAGATCTTCTGTTGGTACACTGCCAAATTGATTTCGCAAATGCACAGCAAACACCTTCTCTGGATATTTCTCAACCCACTCTTGAGGGTTGCAGCCACTTGTAAGTGCCCAGCCTGTGTCTACACAAAGACCCACTGAAGGACTCGAATATGCTGTAACCGCACGTAAGTCTCCGACAGCATGTTCATGGATGGCAGCATGATTATGCATAGCTGTATTTAATTTATATGGCTCAAGCAGCTCTGCAATCATGCTCAGATGCTCTCCTTGTCTTTTAAAATCATCTTCCGTCTTAAACGCTGTTGTTGCATTAAAATCAGCATCGGCGTTGACAAGTAGATCCGTTCCTTTTAAGCTAACCAACTGTTCAGCGATTGGAAGAATGCGCTCTTTAAGTTCTTTTCCTAAGCCTTCTTTATGAAGCTCCAACCCTATATAACTTGCCGAAACAGCAAGTCCTGCCGATTGTACTTGCTTATACATGCCTTCAAGCTGATCCGCATTCAATTCAATGCCGTTTAGGCCAGATTGCGCGCATTCGTTGAGACATGTTTCTAAGTCCCATTCGCGACCATCCAGCTTAAAGCGTTCTGACCAAACCCAAAGATTCGAAGTAAAACCTTTGTTTATCATCTTATTTCACTCTTTCTACAATTTGTATTTCCCCTGTTCTTGCCCCTTGATAAATGGCTTGTAAACAGTGGAGATTGAACACGGCCTGCTCATTCACGATGGCAGGACTTTGTCCATTTTCTAGATGTGAAACAAACCAACGCACAGGATTATCCATAGGACTAAACTCATCCTTCGCTGTAACCACTTCTTTCTCTTGATGAATCTTTCCTTCTACATCTGTTGAAAGAGTGATTTCTTCTCCACCATAAAATGAGTCCCAGGTAATGGCGCCTAAAGTACCTTCAAGTTCAACTTGATTAAATGTATTTCCATGGGTACATGATGCGCGCTCATATTGGATAAAGACGTCATCCCCATTTTTTTGAATGAATTTCATCATCGCCCCACAATGTGTTTCAACATCGTTTACAACGTCTGTTGGATCAACATCAGTAATCGGTCTGCTTAACCAAGCACCATGGACTTCTACACGTTCTGGTTCAAGAAGCTCGATGAGTGAAGCGATATCGTATGGTCCCCAGTCGAACAGGATACCTCCCCCAGACACCGAGCTATCTAGAAACCATTTGCTGTGTGGTTGATATTCAATCCCTGGACGGCCACGATTTACGCGATGTATAAAGCTGAACTTGTAAGGGGCACCAATTCTGCCTTGTTGAAGAATATCGCGCACCACTTTAGCCATTTCAAGTCCTGCAAAACGGCTACTACAACAGCCAATGGTTAAGCCTCGCTGTTGTGCCTCTTTAAATAAAAGGTCTGCGTCAGCGGATTTTGTGACGAGTGGTTTTTCACAAAGTACATGCCTGCCTGACTTGAGTCCAAGCATCGCTAAAGTAAAGTGCGATGATGGCGGTGTTCCAACAATGACAACGTCATCTTTTTGCGGGTCTTCCGAGAGCATGTGCTTGGCATCGGAAAAGCCGACTGCTCCTGGATGAAGATCTATAAAATCTTCCAACGTTTTAGGATTTGAATCGCAGATCCTCACCTGTGTCGATTCATACAACCCCAACTTACGCAATGAATCCATATGGGTTCGGCTAATAAATCCAGCCCCAATGAAGTAAATTCTCACTTGCCTACCTCCTTTCAAAAGTAACGCTAGTGTATCAGCAAAAGGAGAAATATTCTGGCATATAGTCGTTGAATACTAGCCATTTTGTCCATGAATGCTACAATTGGAGAAGAAGGAGGGAAGTGATGTATTATGAAGATATTCGCTTGGAGCAACCTTTTCTTTTTACTAGTGGGTACTTTAACCTTGAAGAACATGAACAGCATATACACGATAGCTTAGAAGTAGGCCTTGTTCTGGAGAATGAAATGCGTTACCAGTTTAGTCAAGAAACCTATATTGGGAAGCCAGGAGACGTATTTGTATGCAGACCTTTTGAGCCGCATTGGGGGTCATCAGTAAACGAAAGAAAATCCTGTTGGAACATGCTATTGTTTGTCCCATCTTTAGCGCGTTTAATTCCAAATGGATACCAGTTACTTATTCCATTTTATACGGACTGGCTGCCCTCCCCGTTAATTCCAGCGTCATCTTCGCATGCAATTTCGATTGCAAAAAGCTTTCAAAGAGCCTCACAAACGAATGATCAGCCATTGAGGCAGACAGTAAAACAAGCCGAGCAATTTTTATGCCTGCTAGATATCTTGCTTCAAATCTATGACTACGCAAGTAGCCAGAAACAATTGGTCATTAATTCTAATGATGTTCAGCCAATTAGTCATTCTGTTCAGTATTTGCTTCAACATTTCACAGAAGACGTTTCCATCGACACTTTAATGGAGTTAAGCGGCGAGAAAAGAAGTCGTTACTTTCAAAGCTTTCAAACCTTCACTGGAACAAGTCCTCACCAACTTCTGCTTCGGCTGCGTGTACAGCATGCCATGGACGAGCTCTTGCGGTCTCCTGAGCATAGCATCCTACAGATTTCCGAAGAAAGTGGTTTCCAATCGTTAAGAACCTTTAACAAGCAGTTTAAAAGCTATTCTGGCATGACCCCAAGTCAATATCGCAAAACGTTCAATCGTTGATCATTTGCTAATAAAAGAAGTTCCGAGCATGGAAACCATGGCCTTCTAACCTACATGCAAAAAAACGGACAGCATAATCCGCTGTCCGTTTTCTTCTACACTCTATGTGATTATTGCATTCGTGTTTTCGCCAAATCGATCGCTTTACGAACAGCTGAAAACCCTGTTCCGCCAGCACTTTTCCGCCTTTCGACGACGGTATATGGATCCAAGTAGTGATAAATATCTTCTTCGAACGCATCGTTCGTTTGCTTATACTCCGCTAACGAAAGATCTTTAAGGAAGATGCCACGTTGAATGCAAAGCAAGACGAGCTTTCCAACGATTTCATGAGCCTCTCTAAATGGAACCCCTTTACTTGCGAGATAATCGGCAAGCTCGGTGGCGTTAGAGAAATCATTTTGCACTTGTTTTTCCATATGTGCTTTATTTACTGTCATCGTACCAATCATGCCTGCAAAAATCTTAAGAGATCCTCGCACAGTTGTGACAGCGTCAAACATGCCCTCTTTATCCTCTTGCATATCCTTGTTGTAGGCCAATGGAGTGCCCTTCATAATCGTAAGCAAACCCATTAAATGACCATATACACGTCCGGTTTTCCCACGAATAAGCTCTGCCATATCGGGGTTTTTCTTTTGTGGCATAATGCTTGATCCGGTTGCAAATGTATCGTCCATCTCAATGAACTGAAATTCCTGAGACGACCAAAGAATAAGCTCCTCACAAAAACGAGACAGATGCATCATAATCATGGAGGAGTTACTCAGAAACTCAAGAATAAAGTCGCGATCACTGACTGCGTCAAGGCTGTTTTCGTAGATGCCATCAAATCCGAGCTTTTCAGCTGTCAAATGCCGGTCAATCGGAAAGGTTGTCCCGGCAAGTGCGCCTGCCCCTAATGGAGAAATGTTTACACGCTTTAAGCTATCCTGAAGACGCCCGTAATCACGTTCGAGCATCCAGAAATACGCCATCATATGATGACCAAACGAAACCGGCTGTGCACGTTGAAGGTGCGTATAACCTGGAATAAGCGTCTCAATATTCGACTCAGCAACCTCTAACAAAACGGTTTGTAGTGAACGAAGATCTTCCTGAATGCCAGCAATTTCATCGCGCAAATACAAATGCATGTCAGTCGCAACCTGATCGTTTCGGCTGCGTCCTGTATGTAGCTTTCCACCAACAGGACCAATCAAATCGATTAAATGCTTCTCAAGATTCAAATGAATGTCTTCATTTGCAACGCTATATTCAAGCTCATTCGCAGCTGCCTTTTGCTGCAGCTGCACAAGGCCCGAATGAATTTTCTCCATGTCTTCGTTCGAAATAATGCTACATGCACCAAGCATTTGTACATGCGCCATGCTCCCCTGTATGTCTTGCATCACAAGCAGCTGATCAAACGAGATGGAAGCGCCGAAGGCTTCCACCCAGTCCTCGGCGCTTTTTGTAAAACGTCCTCCCCAAAGCTTCTTCACGCATTCACCTTCTTGTTGTGGGCCATGCTGTGAACTTTAGTTGGAAGACCCCAAAGCTTGATAAAGCCAACAGCCGCATCATGATCAAATTCATCATCAGATGTATAGGTTGCAAGGTTTTCATTATAAAGAGAGTACTCCGATTTTCTCCCTTCCACAATCGCATGCCCTTTAAAGAGCTTCACACGTACTGTGCCAGTCACAGACTTCTGTGTTTCCTGCAAAAAGGCGTCAATGGCTGGTCGAAGCGAAGAAAACCAAAGTCCGTCATAAATGAGTTCAGTAAGCTTTTTCTCAAGAACAGGCTTGAAATGTGCCACTTCTTTAGGCAACGTAATGTCCTCAAGTTCTTTATGAGCCTTTAACAATGTCATCGCTCCTGGGCACTCATACACTTCACGAGATTTAATACCAACAAGACGATTCTCGACATGATCAATTCTTCCAACGCCATGCTTCCCTGCAAGGATGTTGAGTTCAATGATCAATTGATCCAATCTGTATGCCTTCCCATCAATCTTCGTTGGGACACCTTTTTCAAAATCTATTTCAATGATATCAGCCACATCAGGCGTGTTTTCAAGGCTTGCAGTCAGCTCATAAGCGCCTTCTGGAGGCGTCGCCCATGGATCCTCTAGGATGCCACACTCATTGCTACGTCCCCAAAGGTTTTGGTCAATTGAATACGGCGAATCCAATTGAATTGGAATTGGAATATTGTTTTGCTTCGCATACTCAATTTCTTCTTCTCGAGACCATTTCCAGTCTCTCACTGGCGCAAGGACTTCAAGATCCGGATTTAATGCGTTAATGGCAACTTCAAAACGAACCTGATCATTGCCTTTTCCTGTGCAGCCGTGAGCTACAGCAATCGCTTGTTCCGCTTCTGCGACTTCAACAAGTTTTTTGGCAATCAGTGGACGACTTAGCGCCGAGACCAATGGATATTTTTGCTCATAAAGCGCATGAGCTTGTAACGCTTTTAATGCAAAATCATTTGCGAATTCCTCTTTCACATCAAGCATATACGATTCAATTGCACCTACATCAAGTGCTTTTTGCTTAACGAAATCCAAGTCTTTCCCTTCGCCAACATCCAAGCACAAGGCCACAACACTGTATCCTTTTTCCTGAAGCCATTTAATTGCAACAGATGTATCCAAACCACCGGAATATGCTAAAACAACCTTCTTCATTAAAAACGTCCTCCTTTTAATCATGCACCCACACGGGAATCACATCTCATGGTTTATACAATTTATTATTATTCATCAAGTTGTATTTTCTTACACTCTACTTTAGCAACTTTACACTTTTTTTTCAACCGTTTTTTCATAAAAAAGTTATTGTTCGTATGAATATCGTTATTTTACCCATTACTACTCAAAAAATTGTCACTTGCATAAAACGTCGAGACTTTGATTTATGGATCTAACTCATTACACCATTTTCATGTCATGCGATGGACGCTTTTTTTGGATTGGCCTTTTCGTTTACAAATCAAGGTCACGGTATTCTAATTAGTGTTCTCCAGAAGACCCAAATCATCTCAACTTTCGCACCTTAAACTCGGGAGATACAAGCTGGATAAACCTGCAATTTATTGTTGATGTTGCTTTTTATACAAGCTGCCCTACACTCGCTTTCACCCTAAAGGGTACAAGTTCTAAATCGATTCGAAAGGACCTCATCGTGTTTTTAATGCCGCTGGATTCTCGCTAGTGGCTGCTTTTAATGATGATCTCATTTTTTATGACGTGATGTGAACTAAAAAGGTCTCGTCTGCTTTTTTAGAGCGTTAGAAATTACAGGATTGTGAGCATTGGCACCATCTTACTGAATACAGCAGGTGTTGTTTTGAAGGAGTCAATTGATTTATGTCACCTCGCGTCCACACAAACACAGCCAGCGTTGAAGATCTCGCTCTGCCCAAGTTATCTAACCTTAAGTCTACCGCTGCATCAATCCTACAAAGCAGATGATCTTCGGGCTCTAGGTAATATGATTCTGCATGAAACGATGCGCTTACTTGTCTAAGCATCACGATTTAACACTTTTTCTTACTCGTTATATGAGACCGATCCAAAATAAAAACAGTTTACGCAAAAATATACATTAGCGTAGTCAACATACGTAGACTCTAGTGGGATCAGCTGAAGCCGTGCCCCACAGAAAGCGAAGTATTTTGACGAAGCGACCGTATTTCTTTGCACCACAAAGGACACAAGCGAACATCGATTCGAATGCACCTCATGGTGTTAGCGTTAAAAGTAATTTTACGCTGAGATAGTTGTGTTAGTATGCCCACTTAATCAATGCGCAATTATTATGAAGAGCCCAGACGTCTGTCATTTGATTTAGGCACAAAAAAACCTTACCCCTAAATACAGAGGCAAGGCAAAAGGGTATTAAATATGTGAAAGACGAACTGTATCTCGTGCGATCATGACTTCTTCGTTCGTTGGTATAACCATTACTTTGACAGGGGAATGAGGGTAACTGATCATCGACGTCTTTTTACCAACCTCATTAAGCATCGGGTCCCAGTAAACGCCCATGAATTCAAGACCATTTAACACTCTTGCTCGAACAGGAGCAGAATTCTCCCCAATGCCAGCCGTAAAAATAATGGCGTCAACACCACTCATTTTCGCAGCGTAAGAACCAATATATTTATGAATATGGGCTGCAAACACTTCAAGGCCAAGTTCTGCACGGTGGTTGCCACCTTGAGCTGCCTCCATAATATCTCTAAGGTCACTAGACAAACCTGTCAGTCCAAGCAAACCACTCTTTTTGTTAAGAATGTTTGTGACCTCTTCCGCCGTTTTTCCTGTTTTCTCCATAATGTACGGAATTAAAGCAGGATCGATATCACCAGAACGTGTGCCCATCGTAACACCTGCGAGCGGCGTAAAGCCCATGGATGTGTCGATGGATTTGCCGCCTTCTACAGCACAAATGCTGGCGCCGTTTCCAAGATGGCAAGAGATCAAACGAAGTTGATCAATAGGGCGTCCCAAAGATTCAGCCGCTTTTTCAGTTACATATTTATGTGATGTGCCATGGAATCCATACTTCCGAATCCCATAGTCTTTGTAGTAATCGTAAGGTAGGCTATACAAATATGAAGACTCAGGCATCGTTTGATGAAATGCCGTGTCAAAAACAGCAACGGCTGGCACGTTCGGGAGTTTTTCATGAAAAGCCTTAATGCCAACGATATTTGCTGGATTATGCAAAGGTGCAAGCTCAGAGACTTCGCGTAAATCCTTAATGACTTCCTCCGTAATCAATGCGGAGTCACTAAATTTCTCACCACCATGGACAACACGATGGCCGATGCCTTCAATTTCATCATATGACTGAATGATTCCATGTTCAAGCAAGCTATGCAAAAGTGTATCGACCGCTTCAGCATGATCCTTTATCGTCAATGTTTTTGTGATTTCATTGTCACCAAATTCAATCGTAAACGTTGGTGACTCTAAGCCAATCCGTTCAAAGACGCCTTTTGACAGGACGTCTTCCTCGGGCATGTCCAATAGCTGAAATTTCAACGATGAACTCCCGGCATTAATTGCAATTACTTTACTCATCAAGATGTCCCCCTAGACATTGCTTTTTCTTGAAAGCAATGTCATTTGTCTTATTGATTCTAAGATGATTGTTCCTTATTTTGGAGATGTTCTGCATGCCATTGACCAATTTGCATCATGGCAGATCGTACTTTCGCTTCATCTTTTAATGATGGAAGCATTGAAATAAGAACATCTTTTGGCTGAATAGCTTCATTTCCCTTTTTCTGCAGAACGAGAATGCTCTTGGCGTGATGCTTTTGCTGAAACATTGATTCTGGCAGCTGAAAGAAACAATGAATCAACGCATGACTTGTAATAAAGTGATGCAACGCTCGTGTTTCATCCATTTCAAACAAAGTATTTGGAACGATCAAGAATAGGTAGCCACTGTCTTTGCAATACCTGAGCGCCTGCTCAATAAACAAATAATGACTAAATGGCATGCGTTCATTCGTTGCATCTGCTAAACTGTAGCCATTTGTGTCTCCTGGATAAAAGCCGACAGGTAAATCACATACAACCACATCAGCTTCCTTCATATACATAGGTTGCAAGGCATCCTGATGCGAGAAAGCAATAGGGTGCCGTTGTAAGTTGGCACTTGCAGCGGATAACCTCATCAATGTTTCATCAACTTCAGCAGCTTGCACAAACGTCGGTTTATGCACGGACTGGTTTATGATCGCCGTGAGCAAGTTTGACGTTCCCGTTGCCGGATCAAGTAAACTCCACTCGTTTCGATCTCCCAGCCATTTGTTAATGAGAAACGCCACAAAGAGAGCCACTCCATCTGGTGTCATCGCATGATGCGCTTGGACCCCTTCTTTCATCCCTTTTAATATCCCTAACTGAAGCCCTTTTCGGATGAATTCACTGTTCCATTGTTCAAAAGAAAACGAGGCGGCGTCCTCTTCTTCAAACAGCTTTTCCGCAGCTAAAGCCAAAGCGTCCAAAAAGGAGCCTTCATTTGTTGATAATTGTTCTGTCGCTGTCTTATCCAACCATTCAAACAGCAATTCAACTTCTGACTTTGTTGTCATCGTAAGCCTCCTTTATAAGCACACGAAAAAGCCCCGGCAAGTACCAGAGCCTTCAGGCGAAACAGTTTATTGGATTGAACGAGCTGCACTCAATGCCGCTTCATAATCCGGATGGTTCGTTACTTCAGGCACGTATTCTGCATAGGTGATCGTTCCATTGGCATCAATGACAAACACTGATCTTGCCAACAGTCTGAGTTCTTCAATATGAACACCATAAGCTGTCCCGAAAGAAAGATCCTTATGATCTGAAAGCGTTTCGACTGAATCAATGCCGTTAGCTCCACACCATCTTTTCTGAGCGAATGGTAAATCCACACTGATCGTAAGAACTTTAACGTTTGGAATGGTATCCGCTGCTTCATTGAATTTCCGCGTTTGCGCGTCGCAAACACCTGTATCCAACGAAGGCACCACCGAGATAATGAGTGGCGTCCCTTTGTAATCAGAAAGCGTACGCTCTTCAAGGCCTGTCGTTAGCACCTTGAAGTCTGGCGCCTTATCACCTGGCTTTACTTCATTTCCTGCCAACGTCACTGCGTTATCTTTAAATGTCACACCTGCTCGTCCCAAAGAATCTCCTCCTATTTGATTCAGTTCTTTCACCGTCATTCCATTGATGTCATAGTCATCATAGACGTTTCCAGAGGAGATTTCAACCGCTAGATGTTATGCAAACGTTTTATAAATCAAGCTTTTCACTATTAGGTGTCTGTTGCCCGTGTTCCTTTTCCTGGCGGCGTAACATTTGCTGTACTTTCTCAACGGCCTGTGGAGCTAAATCCAACAAACGCTCGTAAATATGAGTCGTTTCATCAAGGTGAACCATTTTCACTCCATCACGGCCAACAATTAAAAAGGCGATAGGTGTAATGGACACCCCTCCACCGCTTCCTCCACCAAAAGGGAAGTCTTGGCTACTCTGTGGTGATGAAGCGTCCTCTTGACTACCTTCCTCATCAGCCGAATGAGATTGAGACTGAGAAGATTTATGTGATTTTTTCCCAAACTGTGAGCCCCCTGCAGCGAAGCCGAAGCCTACCTTTGAAACGGTTAGAATTACACTCCCATCAGGAGTTTCGACTGGATCTCCTACAATGGTGTTTACGTCAATCATCTTTTGAAGGTGTTCCATCGCCGTTTTCATCAAGCTTTGAATTGGATGTTCAGACATTTGCATCAGACTCCTCTATTTTTGGTTTCGATTTTTTCCAATGAACCCCTAAACTTACAAGCGTTTTAATAGCATGTCCGATCTTAAATGAAACCATACAGTTCAAATACATGTTTAAACACGGACGTTGAAAATTTGGCCAGACATGAATTACCGGGGGGCATTTAAGTGTAAGAAAAGTGGACAGCATTCCTAACACAACCCCTTTAATACTCCACGCAGCTCCAGCCGCCACTCCAGCAGTTGCAGCATCCCCTGTCCCAACTTCACTTTTCCATTCGAATTTGACGATTTGCAGATGTTTTAAAAAACGTCGAGCGATTTTGCGCATCCCTGTAATGCGTAAAACGAGCTTATGAATCTCCTCAATTCGTTGAATGGCATCGTCGATTGAAATTAACTTGGTTTTCTTTTCCTTTTTTCCGTCAACCTCAGCGACCAAAGCAGGCTCGTTTTCACTTACAGCAAGCATTGGTATTTTTTTCTTTATTCGTATAAAACGCCACATCACAATTGTTACTTCGAAAATATCGTTTTTTTCTTCTCGTTTGTACATGCATTGTATACGAACGGTTGTACATAAGAGGACGATTCCTATTCCTACGATGATTATCGTTGCCATTATCCAATAGGCCATTGCACTCATTCCCGACACAAAGATTGCTAACCAGTATCGTCACAAAAAAATGATTTCAAACCTTAGGGAAGGGACTAGGGAAGATCTTGCTGTTAAAGAAGCGCTATTTTTGTCATAATAGAAGCGTCAGATACAACTAGATGAAAGCGAGGCGATGAGGTTGCTTACAGACCAATCCATCTATTTTTCCTTTAAAAAGACACCTGAACTGACCGAACGCATTGAAAAAATTCAAAAAGCAGCCGACGCCTATGGATTTACGCTTGAAAAAGATTATAAAAAGGCAGACATTATCGTAAGTATGGGCGATGACGGCTCTTTCTTGCAGGCTGTTCGTAAAACCAAATTTCGGGAAGATTGCACGTATGTCGGGATTTCGACGGATGCTCAGCCTCGACTCTACTGTGACTTTTCTGTCACAGATCCTGACACGATTAAAAAGGCCGTGGAAACGAATGAATCCATTGAGGTTCGTCGTTACCCTACACTTGAAGTGTCAGTAAATGGAATGAGTCCTTTGTATTGTTTAAACGAGTGCAGCATTCGTTCATCGATTATAAAAACGTTTGTCATGGATGTTTACATTGATGATTTGCATTTTGAAACCTTCCGTGGAGATGGGCTCGTTGTTTCGACACCTACGGGAAGCACAGCGTACAACAAATCCATTAATGGTGCTGTCGTCGATCCGCTGCTGCCTTGCTTCCAAGTTAGTGAGCTTGCCTCATTAAACAACAATCGCTATCGTACGCTTGGGTCCTCCTTTATCCTCAGCAATCAGCGCAAGCTTCGTCTTCGCATTCATGAGGACGGAAATGACTACCCTGTGATTGGTCTTGATAATGAAGCGATGAGCATCCAAAACATTCGTACCATTGATATCGCTCTCAGCCATAGAACGATTAAAACCGTAAAGCTTAAAAACAATTCCTTCTGGGAAAAAGTCAAACGCTCCTTTTTGGAAAACTAAAAACATCCCCGGCCGTTTAATTACGGTTCGGGGATGTTTGCTTGTATTGTGTCTTGCCGCTAACAATTGTCTGAGAAACAGCGTTGTCGAGAATAGCCTCTGGGGTTTCTTCTAGTGCAAAAAAGTCCTGTTCGAAAATCGAAAAATCCGCCACGAATCCTTCCGCAATTCGCCCTCGACTGTTGGCGTGTCCACTAATCCAAGCACTGCCTGTCGTGTAAAGGGAGATGGCTTCAAACATTGACAGCTTTTCCGCTGGGAAATAGCCATTGTGAACGGCACTCCGCTTTTTCCTTGCAATCGCTGCATAAATGCCTAACCGCGGATCAGGGGTTTCTATTGGTGCATCTGAGCCCCCTGCTAAACGCAAGCCATGCTTCTCATACGTTTTCCATGGATACAACAAATTGGCTCGTTCACCAAGTCTGTCGAGAATCCATGGGAAATCAGATACGACAAATTGTGGCTGAATATCAAGGGCTATAGGGAGCTGCGCCATTTTCTCGATAAGCCTCTTTGATGCGTAAGAAGCATGTATGATGCGGTCTTGGTCCCCAACATTCGGTGGATGCTTTTCCAAGAGATCTAGCACAATGGCCAAGGCAGCATCCCCAATTGCATGAATCGCGACGGTTTTATCGATGGCTCTTGCTCGGCAAATAATTTGCTCCAACGCATCGTTGGTATGAATTTTAACTCCACTGGTCATTTTATCATCGTCATAAGGATGCGATAACCATGCCGTGCGACCACCAAAGGATCCATCGGCAAATAGCTTAATTGCACCCCATTCGAGTAACTCCCGTGCATCCGCAAAGCCATCAAACCGATCCCGCTCATCCATACAAAGGTGATTAATAAGCAGCTGCGTCCGAAACGACAATCGTTCGCCATCGATGACTCTTTTGAATGAAGAGAGCGTTGGATACATGCCTTGATAATAGGCGAGATCCTCTGTATGTCCACCTGTTAAACCGAACGAAAGCAATTTGCTCACAGATGCTCTCAGCGCTCGATCCAAATACATCTGATCGGCTTGTGGCATAAGTTGTTTTACAACTTCTTGAGCACCATCATAGAGCCAGCCGTTTAAGCGCCCATCTCCAAAGCGACCAATCACACCGCCTGGCGGATCAGGGGTTTCGGCATCAATACCTGCCCTCCGTAAAGTTTCTGCGTTTACGAGCATAGCATGCTTGCATATACGATGAAGCACAATTGGATGATATGGACTGATGGCATCAAGTGTTTCGATCGACATCATCTGTCGATCCTTCCAATTGTTTTCATTCAGTCCGTCAGCGATCAACCACTCACTCTGAAGACCTTCCATTTCACGGATCAAAACCTGTATCACATCTCTGGAAGAGGTCTCAGCGGACAAATCAAGACGAAGAAGGCTTTCCCCATAACCAATCATATGCAAATGACTATCCACAAACCCAGGGTACATCGTATGCCCCTCAAGATCGATCATCTCGTCATTTTTCACGGCATAGGTCGCCTTCAATGATGCAAAAGGACCGGTCGCTAAAATTCGATCACCTGAGACAACCACTGCTTCTACGATCTCCCCAGGTGCATTCATTGTATAAATAGGACCACCCGTAAACAAACGTTTCATTTCATCATTCCTTTTGCTAAGACGTTGTTGTCATTAAAGTAAGTCTGAATATTCCTTTTCACTCTTTTCATCGAAAC
The DNA here is from genome assembly GCF_004363045.1 of Aureibacillus halotolerans. Classification (NCBI taxonomy): domain Bacteria; kingdom Bacillati; phylum Bacillota; class Bacilli; order Caryophanales; family Bacillaceae; genus Aureibacillus; species Aureibacillus halotolerans. Next base: position 55,291 of record NZ_SNYJ01000008.1, on the reverse strand, counting down.
TTTCCATCGTCTCCACCCCAGCAAGGGCTTCAGCAATAAGGGTTTCTGTTTGCAGACCAGCCTCGTAAAAAGCCGTTGGTCCTCTCTTCGGACGAGTCTTTGGTGCTGAAGGAAGGAAAACCGTACAACAATCTTCATGAGGCTGGATGGAAATATCATATGTCTGAATCTGCCTCGCCACTTTTGTAATGTCGATTTTATCCGTTGTAATCAGCGGACGAAGAATCGGAAGGTCACAAACAGCGTCAATGGTATGCATGCTCTCTAACGTTTGACTGGCCACTTGTCCAAGACTTTCCCCTGTCACGATGGCAAGGGCATCATTGGCTTCCGCCAGTTGCCGAGTGATTCGGAGCATCATTCGGCGTGTCACCGTCATGGCAATGAATCCGGGCACCTCTTTTCGAATCGTTTCCTGTATAGCGGTAAAAGGCACGATATGTAGACGAACTGGACCGAACGCAGACAGACGTTGCGCAAGAGAAATCACTTTTTGTTTGGCGCGCTCACTTGTATATGGGGGACTGTGAAAATGCACCGCCTCCAGTGTTAATCCTCTTCTCATGCCTAGATATCCGGCCACGGGAGAATCTATTCCTCCTGAAAGCATAAGCATCGCCCGACCTGAGATGCCAACAGGCAATCCCCCGACGCCTTTAATATCCCCTGAAAAAACATAGGTTGCATTGTGTCTAATCTCAACTTTAAGCTCGATGTCAGGGGTATGCACGTCTACACTGGCGTTGGCACAGTGTTGCAGCAAATAGCTCCCTACGATTCCATTCATTACTTGTGAGTCTGGCTGGAAGGTTTTGTCCGGTCGCCTCACCGTAACTTTGAAGCGTGTTGGTTGGCCAGCCGTCTGCTCGTTAAACACGCTCAACGCCGTCTCGCAAATCTTTTCAACCTCTGATGGCGCTTTGGCCGCAGCACTCATTGAAGAAATTCCAAAAACCGACTGGAGCACTGTCAGGACTTCTTTATGGTTTGCTTCATTTAAACGGACAAACATTCGATCGCGCGCAATGTCTAAAGTTGGATGCCCGGACAAAGGGGCAAGCTTCGAGACAATTTGATCTTTCAGTTTTTGAATAAAGTGATGGCGATTTTTTCCCTTTAACGCCAGTTCACCGTAACGAATTAATATATGGTCATAGATGTTCATGAAGGTTTCATCACTTTCTGTAGGGAGTGTAATGCTTGTTGGAAAACAGTTGCTGCTCTTTCTAAATCTTTCTGTTTCGTCTCACAGCTTAAAGAAAAACGAATGGCGCTGCCTGCAACTATTTCAGAGTGACCACATTCAAGGAGTACTCTGCTTGGCGCATACGTGCGCGTGGAACATGCAGATTGAGTCGATGCAAAAATACCTTGTCTGCTAAGGGCGTGTATGAGAATCTCTGCCTTAAGCCCCGGGACCGCGATATTGACAATCGTTGGAATCGCATCAGGTGGTGACAATACACGAACTCCCTTCATTGATGCAAGCAAGTCTCTAAATTGCTGTGAGATGGTCCCCAAGTGTACCCACTCGGTTTCGTACCTTTCAGCGGCTAGCCTAAACGCCTTTGCAAGGGCGACGGCACCGGGGACACTGACGGTCCCTGCCCGGCGTCCTCCCTCTTGCGTACCGCCAATTTGAATGGGGCTTAAAGCGGTGCCTTTCCTAACAAACAGGACACCTGATCCTTTCATGCCGTGGAATTTATGGCTAGAGAGAGTTAAGAGATCGATCGGTAGTTGACGAAGAGCTAACGGAAGCTTTGCTGCTCCTTGGACATGATCGACATGAAATGCCGCAAGCGGATGTGTTGCTAAAAGACTTGCGACCTCCTGTACGGGTTGAATGCTTCCTAGTTCATTATTGACATGCATAATACTGACAAGAATCGTATCGTCACGCAACGCGTCTTTGACCTGTTCCGCCGTAACAACACCTCTTTGATTTGGCGTCAGCCATGTCACTTCAAAACCTTCTTGCTCAAGATGCTCAATCGGTTTTTGAACAGAAGGATGTTCCAGTTTCGTAGTAATAATATGCTTGCCTCTATGCTGCATCGCTCGTGCACGACCAAAGATGGCCATATGATTGCCTTCCGTCCCTCCTGAAGTAAACACAAGCTCTTCTTCGTCCGCATGAAGGAGGGAAGCGAGCTGCTGTCGTGCCCGCGAAAGTAGCTTTTCGGCCTCTAACGCTTCTGAATGGATGGACGCAGGATTGGCAAAAAAACGGAGCGATGTTTTTGAAAATGCGTCGACAACCTCTTGAAAAGGTTTCGTCGTCGCGCTGTTATCTAAATAAATCACTTGGTCATTTCCTACTTTCTTCACGCGTAATAGCAATGACAATATCGTATCACATCAAATTCGACAACAAAAGAATGCAGCTGTTGACCTGTTTTGTTAGGGCAAACAATTGCGAAATGAGTGATTGACTAAAAACAACAAGATCATACGGAGCTTAGATATAAGTGGCTAAACTTGCAATCCATTGTTGTAGTTGCTTTTTATACAAGCTGCCATACGCCGCTTTCACCCTAAAGGGTACAAGTGCATCATCGACTCAAAAAGACTTCGTCGTGATTTCTTTGCCGCCGGGCGAACTGCTAAGCCTCCTCGGCACTTCGTGCGCTGTGGGGTCACGCTAGTGGCTGCTTTTGATTTGTTAACGATTCTTACATTCTCAGACATGGCTTATAAAATATTTTTAAAGAAATTTACTCAAACCCAACTAATTTTAAGTATTGAAGGATTCTTGGCTTTAATTATGAAGCTTCATATCTTTTGGAGGTTTAAGATAGTGAACGCTGGTATCTTCAGTTTACTAAACAAGGCTGGTGTTTTTCTCTATTAGCTTTATCATGCGTTTGGTGGTTACCTCAGAAGCAGATAAGTATTCATGTTGCTGAAATGCCCCATGTACTTCGTTGTATGCATTACGTGGGATGCCTGCGCTGTATTTGTTTTTTGTACGCATCGCTTAACTCTAATTCAATCTGTTCCATTTATACGCAAGGTTCACTTGGGATTCCTGACTCTCTCATCCAACAGATCGAAAAGAATTTGCAAAAACAGAAAAATCCACCTCTATATGAAACACTTCGCTTCATTTTCTTGTTTACTAAAGCAGCACGATTCAACTCTCTTTTCCATTTTCTCAGTAATATGAAACTGGGATAAAATAAAAACAATTTACAAAGAAACAAACATCAGCGTAGTCAAAATACGTAGACTCCTGCGGGAACAGCTCGAGCTGAAGATCCCGCAGGAAAGCTTGCTTTCCGAGGAAGCTGAAGCCGTGCCCGCGGAACGCGAAGTATTTTGACGAAGCCGTCGTGATTTCTTTGCTCTCTAAAGGGCACAAGCGTAACATCGATTCGAAAGTACCTCTTCGTGTTTTCTTTAAACGCTGAAGTCCATAATTGCAACATTTCCTCTAAAGTACGTCTCGTCGTATTTTCTTTCTGATATTCACTCACACTAAAAAGCTACAAAAGGAGATGCTCCTCTTGCAGCTTTGTATTACATGGATTCGCGATACTCTAGAACTTCTTCCATCTTCTTCAACGCACCAGGTTCGACCGCCTCAACAGCTGCGGCTGCCTGTTCAAGTGCAAGCTCATAATTGCACTTACGAAAGCTTTCTTCAGCCGTCTTTAATTGTGAGCCCAGCTGTGGGTGACGATTGCGATACTTGTTCCCATACTGAATCAGCTGCTCAACTAAAAAGGCTTGATCCACCATTTCAACACTTGCCTCATACAACTGGTCTACACTTTTTTGCGCTGCTTCGACACTCTCGTTCACCTTCGTCATATGCAACGGGGATTCTTTTAGAGCGTCTTCGACGACACCCAAGTCTTGCTCTGCTTTTTCAAACCCATTGATATAGGAGGAGGGCACCCCTGGTACATTGCTTTTATGAACGAGTCTACGGACATCAACAAGCTTCTTCTTCATACCTTGCAATGCTTCAATCGCTGCATGCTCATCAGAGCGCAAGGTTTGGTAGTTTTCAAATCTTTGTTTTTGCAACGCTTTTATACGCTCTTTTTCCTTCTGCAGTTCTACAAGTTCTTCCTTTAACGCACTCGGTGCCTCAACATGAGTCTCCATTGCCGAAACGAGCTGCTGAAAACGTTTTTGGAGCGCACGAATGTCCTTCTCCATTTTTGAGTGCTCTTGTAACTCACTCTCATCCAATGTATAGCTTGCTTGCAACAAATGCACTTCGTCCTTCAGCTTCGTCTCTTCCATCTCAAGAGAAACTAATGTAGGCTCAAGCTTTTCAACCTCTTGCATTGTGAAATGCCTTGCATAGACTTCTTTTTCTAAAGCTTCATAAAAAGAATCAATGGTTTTCTTCATTGTTGAAGCAAGTTCTTCTGCCTGCTCAACCTCTCCGCGATCCAACAGCGCCCTACCTGCCTCTAAATCGTTGGTGAGTTTTGTAATTGATTCTTCAGGCTGCAAATGGTCAAGATAATAGGATTGATCCTCCATATCCTGACAACCCGCTTTAAGATCATCAATCGTATCTGGCAGTCTATGCATGAACTCCTGGCGTAACTCGGGTAAAGTTTCTGTTACGGAAGTTACATTATGTAAACGACTTTCGATGGACAACAGAACATCTCTTGCCTCAAAATAATTGCCATCGTTTGTTTTTTTATGGAAATCTAAAAAGGACTCATCAATCTCTTCTAGTTGTTGCTCCAATATCGTAACAGCTGAACCTAGTTTCGTCCGGGAAACGAGTACTGTTTTTTTAAGCGCTTGATGAGAGGCTTTTAGCTCTTCAATTTCTTCGCGATTTTTCTCTTCACTGCCAACGAGCTCCTGGCATTCTGCTAGCATAAATTGAATTTTTTCTTCATTGGCCTGCAAGGTCTGACGAATATCATATAAAAGATGACCCGCTTTTCGGAATTGATATTTGTCAGCTGCTTCTTCTGCGTCGAACATCTTTTCTTCAAGTTTTGGAAGCTCCTCAGTGACGATCGCATCCCATGTATCGCGCCAGCCGTAGAATTTCTTCTCCGTTTCTCCTGTAAGCTTTAATTGTTTCACTTTCGCGAGTTCTGCTGGAACATTTCCGTTCAGCAGAAGGTTTTTTTTCTCTTCAAACTGCTCCACCTGCTTGTAAATCGACCGCTTACGAAACATCGAGATGATAAACAAGATTGTAACAGCGACCAGCGTAAGAATAATCCAATGCAATAACGACATTCTAAGGCCTCCCCGATCAACACCATTTCTCTCACTTTAAGACGAGTGTTAACAGAATATAAATTGTATACGTTCAAAATAGTTTTCATTCATTTTCATAGATAATGGACGGTAAATGACTAGAAATAGAATAGAATCTTCATTATCCCATATCATATCATTCTTTTACGCCCTCTACCTTACTATTTTGTAGAAAAAAAACAGAAATGCACACTCCATATGTTTTTCGGGGGAGAAAACAAGAGAAATGGCGTCCTACGCGTGACCTGAAATCCGCTTACACGAACCTTCAAGCATGTTGCTTCACTGCAAGCGTCATTTGATCAATCCATCCACAAACCTGCTGTTGGTGCATGACATGGAAATAGGGCTCATGAGGAAATACATACAGCACGTTTGTTAAATAGTGCTTTTGTAAATAAGGTGTCATCAACATCGTCTTCAACTGCATGATCGTATAGGCTACCGGAAACGACACCAAATGTTTTTGGCGAATCCCCTGTTCAAAAAGCGAAGAAAATGCATATTTCTCCTTTGCTAAATAGGTCGAAGCCACTTCTTTTGCCAGCATTGAATCAAGGGTTAATTCGCGATAAATAAACCGTGCCGTTTCTGCATGGGAACGTTGGTGTTCTAATAATGAGACGATGACTTCTTTTATGGCGGCTGGCGCATAGGTTCGATCAACCTCATTCATGGCTTTTCCAAGCACATCCATATACCCCTCAAAATAGTCAATTGCCAGTTCTTCTAAAAGACCATCTTTATTCTTAAAATAATAGGAGATTAGCGCAGGATTGACGTCCGCTTTTTGCGCGATTGCTCGTACCGAAGTGCCTCCATACCCTTTCGCATTAAACAGTAACACTGCTGCATCAAGCATCTTTTTCTTTGTTGACGTACTCATTTCTGCTCCTCCTCTATTTGTGCACACTTTAAATCTCTATGAAGGAACAGTTCTCTAAGTTCTCTTCAACACCTGTTCAATTCGCTCGACGTTTTCTGCAAGATCTGCGAGAATGAATGGGGAAATACTCGTATCATGTTGAATGGAGGTCACAAACGATGTTCACCGGTTCATCATATTCAGAGGATCGTCAAAAAAACGAGGCGCTTGTTCTCAAGCAGCTACAAGCGTTGATCGAAGATGAGGATGATCAAATCGCCAATCTGGCAAATGCCAGCGCGTTGTTAAATCAATACCTAGAAAACATCAATTGGGTTGGTTTTTATTTAGTTAAAGGGGAAACGCTTGTGCTCGGCCCTTTTCAAGGTCTTCCGGCCTGTGTGCGCATTTCTATAGGGAAAGGCGTTTGCGGAACTGCCGTGGAGTTGGATGAAACAAAGCTTGTCACAGATGTTTCTGCATTTCCAGGTCATATCGCCTGTGATCCAGCATCAAAGTCAGAAATCGTCGTTCCCATTCATGCAGACGGCAAAGTCATTGGCTGCCTTGATATTGATGCTCCTGAACTTCAGCGCTTTACAACTGAGGATCAGGTATTTCTTGAGCAGTTCGTTCGTGTTCTTGAAGCGTCTTTGAAGGCGTAACGTATTGACTTTATAACCAAATCAACGTATACTTGCGTTTGCATGTGTAAAATAAAGCAGAGTGGACGCCTTGTTTATTCGTATGTTGTTCCTCATTTGAGGTGCATCGTGTAACCTTAGCTGCTGAGGCGAGGATGCAGGAAATAACATAGAGAACATGCGTGTGTGCCATGGCAAGCTTTTATTTTATGCAAAATAAAAGCGAAGGAGGAGTCATTATATGGCTCGTTATACAGGACCAAGTTGGAAACAAGCACGTCGTGTCGGTATTTCATTAACAGGAACAGGGAAAGAATTAGAAAAACGCCCTTTCCCACCAGGTCAACACGGTGCAAATCAGCGTAGAAAAGTATCTGAATATGGATTGCAATTGCGCGAGAAGCAAAAATTGCGTTTTATGTTTGGAATTAATGAACGTCAATTCCATCGTACATTTAATGATGCAAGCAAAATGAAAGGGATTCAGGGTGAAAATTTCATGGCCCTTCTAGAATCTCGCCTTGACAACCTCGTGTATCGCCTCGGTTTGGCGCGTACTCGTCGTCAAGCTCGTCAGCTTGTTAACCACGGTCACATTGAAGTCGATGGCGGACGAGTAGATATCCCTTCTTACCGCGTCGTTGCAGGACAAACAATCGCCGTTCGTGAAAAATCACGTAACCTTGCGATTGTCCAAGAAGCTGTTGAAGTGAGCAATTTCGTTCCAGAATTCCTTACATTCAATGCAGAAGCTCTTTCAGGAACGTACAACCGTCTTCCTGAGCGTGCTGAACTACCAGCAGAAATCAACGAACAACTTATCGTAGAGTTCTACTCTCGTTAATAGTTGCTTCAATAAAAAACCCCAGAAACGCTTTAATTGCAGCGTCTCTGGGGTTTTTTTGATTGTAACGAGCGTATGGCTGCGCTCTCATACAAGCAACTCTAACTCTAATTGAAGGTTTACCAAGTCTTATCATTACATGTGAAGTAACCCTTTAATAACTTCTCTCCACCACCCATTACCCCTTCAACCCTGTAAAGCTAACCCCTTTGACTATCTGCTTTTCAAATAGCAAAAAGGCAATGATGACAGGCAGTGATGCAACGGCATTTACGGTCATCGGGAGCACATAACTCTGTGAATAATTCGAGTTAAATGTCGGGATACCTACTGGCAACGTATAAAGGTTTTCGGTGACAATGGACAAGAAGGGCCATAAAAAATTGTTCCAAGATCCTATGAATGTGAAGATGCCGATCGCCGCAAGCGCTGGTTTGGCGAGCGGTAAAACAATGCTCCAGTACAGCCTGCCATAAGAGCAGCCATCGATTTGCGCACTTTCAATGACTTCGTCGGGCACCCCATCAAAAAAGCTTTTTAAGATAATGACCCCCATTGGAGATGCAATCATCGGCAAAATTAAGCCCGTATATGTGTCCAAGAGCTCTAAGTTTTTTACAATCTCAAACAAAGGGATAATCGTCGCTTCCCCTGGCACCATCATTCCCGCAAGGAAAAACACATAGATAAATTTTCGATAACCAAACTTCATTTTGGAAATGGCAAATGCAGCGAGCGACGTAATAATCAGCGTCAAAATGGTGGTGACGACACCGACATACAAGCTGTTCCACAACCAAAGCAGTACTTTGCTTTCAAATAAGATCTCGTGGTAATTGACCCAAGTATACGGGGGCAAAAACCAATCCAGTGGAAGACTAGCCGTCGTCGCCTGCGGTTTCAAAGAAACAAAAAGCATCCAGATGATTGGAAACACGAACATAATCGCTGCGACGATCGCAGCTGTCATCTTTACACTTTTTAATGGATCGCGATTTTTTTGTAGCAAGGAGGCATGTTTAGTAGGAGCTGACGTCGATGAGTGTGCAGTTGTTGTTTTTCTCATATCATGCTTCCCTCCTTCCCTCTTCCACGAATTTGAGCAATGGAAAGCAGCAACAATAAGAAGAACAACGCATACGACATGGCCGATGCATACCCGAGATCAAAGCGTACAAAACCTATCTCATAAATATATTGGATCAGTGGCCGAGTGGCCGTTCCCGGACCTCCATCTGTAATTAAGAGAATTTGAGCAAACACCTTAAAGGAGGCAAGTACTTGAAGCAACAACACGACTCGCGCAATCGGAACGAGCTGTGGCAGTGTAATTTTGAAAAACATTTGTGTCCTCGTTGCACCGTCAATTTCTGCTGCTTCGTATAGCTGATCCGGGATGTCCTGCAAAGCTGTGAGAAACAGAATCAAGTTAAAGCCTACTGTCCACCACAGTGTGACCGCAACGATGCTCAACCAAGCAAGCGTTGGATTGTTCAGCCAAAAAGGCTCTGCATCCGTCCCAAACATTTGGATGGCGTTGTTCACAAAGCCTGTATAGGGTTGCAGCATAAAAATCGCAAGGTAGGAGATGACAGACACAGACAGGATGCTTGGAATAAAAAACGCTCCACGAAAAATGGATTGCAATGTAGTTTGTATATTGGCGAGTAGTGCCAACCCTAACGCGAGCAAAATCATTGTTGGCGTCGACAGGATAACAAACAACATCGTATTCCCTAAAGAACTCCAAAAGTCCGGATCTTCAAGGAGGCGGGCATAATGATCAAAACCTCTAAAGCCTTTCTTTTCAATCAATGTCCAATCAAACAAGCTCATTTGCAATCCTTTTGCGATTGGATAAACTGTAAAAACAAGATAAACAAGCAAAAATGGCAATAAAAACGGTAACGGCTTTAGCCAATTAAGGGATCTTTTTTGCTTCATCGATTGTTCACCACCAATTTGATATTTTTGATGAAACCAATTGCTGTGAGACAAGCCGATTTACGGTACAAGCACCTCTAGTTCATCAATCATGATGTCAATAGCCTCTTCCGGAGACGCATTGTTTGTCCAGATGAGATCAAGATTACGCTGCATAATCGTCTGTGCTGCTCCTGCATAAATGGTCTTACTAGGAAACACAACATTTTGGGCTACTTCTGCATAAGACGATCGATAGGGTTGCTCAAGATACGCATCTTCTTGCAATATCGATGTCTTCGCTGGAATATGTCCTGCTTTCGCCCATTCGGCCCCTTGATCAAGAACAAATGCCATAAACTCCATTCCGGCACGCTTTCGTTCTGGAGACATATCAGGATCTGCCGGCATGACAATCGTATGTGAGCCCCCAAAGTCCCCAGGTTGTTCAAACAGCTGCGGCAATGGCAGCGGGATAAACTCAAGCCCTTCCGTTTGCTCCCAAATTCCTGTTGCCCATACCCCTGTCAGCATTGAAACGGCTTTTCCAGACTGAAAGCTTTGATAAAAATCTCCTAGGTTTGGTGGGATTAGCTCATGCTCATGATAAAGACTCTTCAAATACGTTGCCGCCTTAATCGCAATTTCTCTATCCATCGTTATTTCTGTTTCTGTCAGATCATCAGATAACATTGGCGTCCCACCCATTTGGAAATAGACCGCCCACCACCAACGGTACGGGTCGACACCTGTCGAAGACATGGCAATTGGGAACTTTTGAGGAAGCGCTTTCTTTGCTTTCGTAAAAAAATCTATAAATCCTTCTGGAGTCTCTTCCATTGCCACATTGCCATTTTCATCTAGCAGACCTGCTTCCGTCACCAGCTCCTTGTTCAAATATAAAATAAACGGGTGTGTATCAATCGGTATTGCATAGTGATTTCCATCAAGAACAATCGACTCTTCCACGTTTTGTGTAATACCGCCCCATTTGAAACCGATTTCATTTGCAAGGTCATCAAGAGGTGCGGCAAGACCTTGATAATAAAGCTCTGGGACACGTGCGGCATGGGAGACAGCTAAATCCGGTCCTTTACCTGCTGCTACGCTAGTGACAAGCTTTGTGTAGTAATCTGCCCAAGCAATGGTCGGACTTTCTACAAAGACGTCGTTTTGACTTTCGTTATAGGCATCCACAATCGACAGCATGTACTCCTGATCTCCACCGGAGAACAAGTTCCAAAACACAAGCTTCATTCGCCCATCTTCCGTTTGCCCAGTTTGCTGCGAGCATCCACAAAGGAGAAACATTAGACAAAAAGCCATTATAAAAAAGCTGTTTCGCATGCTCTCACCCTTTCTTATTAAAATATTCTTAATAAGTGTAGAGCATGTTTGATAACATAATCAATATTGAATACTCTGGCTTTTTGTGCTTTTCAAAGGAATAAGCAATTTTCAGAATGCAAAACCCTTCGGAGCCAATGGGTCCAACGCAAATAAAAAAACACCGTGCGAAACAATAATTTGCTCCGCATGATGCTCTCATTTTAGCCATTACACACATTCAATCAAGACGTATTTCTTCTTCCCTCGTCGGACAATCACAAATGTGCCATCCAGTTTATCATCATCACTTAGCTGCAGCTGCACATCTGTTTTCTTCTCGCCATTAATGGAAATCGCACCATTTTGAATATCCTCACGCGCCTGGCGTTTTGAAGGAGAGACTCCACATTCAACAAGCATATCGACAAGCGGCAATTCCTGCTTCGTCCATGACGCAGAAGGAACATCTTTAAAACCTTGACGAATTTCATCACCGGATAAGTCACTTAGTGATCCTCCGCCAAACAATGCTTTTGAAATATGAATCGCTTGCTGGAGCGCTTTTTCGCCATGAATCATGTTTGTCATTTCTTCAGCCAAGCTACGTTGCGCTTTTCGTTCCTCTGGTGCTTTTTCCATCTCGGTTTGTAACGCTTTAATGTCTTCAAGCGAAATAAACGTAAAGCTTTTCAGAAATTTAATGACATCTCGATCATCTGTGTTCAACCAAAACTGATAAAACTCATAAGGTGTTGTTTTCTCTCCATCCAACCATACTGCTCCGCCTGCCGTTTTCCCAAACTTAGAGCCATCACTTTTCGTAATCAAAGGCATTGTGACACCGTGGACATCCGACTTCCCTAATGTTCGACGAATAAGCTCAATCCCCGCTGTTATGTTGCCCCACTGATCACTTCCGCCAATTTGTAGCTTGCAATTGTAGGTTTTGTACAAATTCATAAAATCATAGGACTGTAAAATCATGTAACTAAATTCTGTGTAAGACAAGCCTTTTTCTAATCTCGAATCCACGGAGTCTTTGGCAAGCATATAGTTAATGCTGAAATGCTTCCCGATATCTCTCAGAAATGGAATGACCTCTAATTCACCAAGCCACTCGTAATTGTTTGCCATGACAGCTGGATGAGCATCATCGTTAAAATCGATAATGGTCCCAATTTGATCCTTAATTTTATCCGCCCATTGCTGAACAGTCTCCGCAGGGTTCAGGGACCGTTCCTCAGATCTTCCGCTCGGGTCACCAATAAGTCCCGTGCCTCCTCCTACGAGGGCAACAGGTCGATGGCCCGCATTTTGAAACCTACGCAACGTTAACAGTGGCAAAAGATGACCGATATGCAGGCTATCTGCTGTCGCATCAAACCCGCAATACAATGAAAGCGATTCTTCTTCAAGTTGTTTTGTTAGTACGTCCACATCAGTGGATTGGTGGATTAACCCTCTCGCCTCTAAATCCTTCACTAATTCACTCATTTGACTCATCCTTTAGCTCGTGTATTTAGGGCGTGTCTTAAAACACGCTCAGAGGCATCTGTCACCGCCTTTTTGTTCCCACCTGCGTTCCTTTTCCTTGACGCACGCCCGGTACGCCTGCGGACAAGCGCCTTGGTTGGAACTAAAATTCGGCAACATTTGCTCACTTCTGAGTTCTAAGACACACCATAGAAAAATGCACAACGTAAAAAAGCCCTCTTCTTCAGCCAAGGACGATGACATTGCACCGCGGTACCACCTTGTTTGAAGACAAACGCTTCCTCTCTTCCCTGTAACGAAGGGTCCCGCTTTTTACTCATGCTTAAACAGCGTTCGCAAAAAGAGCATCCGAGAATGTAATTCACTAATTGCAGCGGGTCGATTTTCACCAGCCATCGACTCTCTAATTTTTCCGCATGACAAAAGCTACTGTTTCCCATCATCGCTATAACGTATATGTGATAGGAATAGTTTTAGCATATGACGTTTTGTTTGTCAATAAATGCTTTATTCGTGGGACGCAAAGAAGGACGAGAGTTGTCTATTTTTGCCTTTTCACTCTATAGACTTCAATGGTTTTATGCTATAATAGTGCTGATTTAGAAAGGAGGGTGAGAATGGCTGATCAATGGCGCCAATTCAAGGAATGGCTCTCGAATATTCTTAAGAACGTAAAGACACAACGAATCCTTGCAAGCACTCGAATTACATACAAAGTTGGCTGGAACTTACTGTTGCTCTTTTTCATGACCTGCATTGTTGTCTTTGCTTTCGCTGGGGGCGTCGGTGCAGGGTATTTCGCTGCTCTCGTAAAAGATGAACCAATTCGCGACTATGAAAGCATGAAAACAGACCTTTATAATTACAATGAAACGACACAGCTTTACTTTGCGAATAACGATTATCTCGGAAAACTCAGCTCGGATTTGTATCGTGAAGAGGTTGATCTAGAGGACGTATCCCCATTTGTTGTCGATGCAATCATTGCTACGGAGGATCAGCTTTTCCATGAACATCACGGAGTTGTTCCAAAAGCAGTCATGCGAGCAGTTTATCAGGAGCTAACAAACGCTGACAATCGCTCAGGTGGTAGCACACTCACACAGCAAATTATTAAAAATCAAATTCTGACGAACGAGGTGTCGTTCGACCGCAAGGCAAAAGAAATCTTGCTTGCCATGCGTCTTGAGAGATACTTTAAAAAGGAAGATATTATTGAAGCGTATTTAAACATCGTTCCATTCGGCAGAGACGCCGCAGGACGTAATATTGCTGGCGTACAAACGGCCGCACGAGGCATCTTCGGAATTGACGCCTCCGAACTAAACCTTGCCCAATCTGCTTATATTGCTGGTTTGCCACAGAGTCCATCAAGGTTTACGCCTTTTACGAACTTTGGGGAAGTAAAACCAGATTTGTCACCAAGCATAGATAAAATGCACCTTGTTCTCAGTCGGATGTTTGAAACGAACATCATTGATGAGCAAGCTTATGAAGACGCATTGGCCTACGATGTAACAGCAGATTTCACATCACCAGGATCGCTTCCGAATCAAGAATACCCGTGGCTCACTGTGGAAATTGAGAAAAGGGCGAAAGTAATTCTTTTAGAACAGCTCGCTGCAGAAGATGGTGTATCCAAGGAAACCTTACAGGCAGATAATGAATTGTTTAACTCGTATTATGATGAAGCGCAAACAGCTCTTCACAAAAATGGCTATACGATTCATACAACGATTCAGAAGGATATGTACGACCGGATGCAGGACGTGAAAAATCAATTTACCCTCTATGGATCAGAAAAACCAGAAACCATCATTGACCCAGATACAGGAGAAGAAATTACAGAAATGGAGCCTGTAGAAACAGGTGCTATGCTAATTGAAAACAGCACCGGGCGGATTTTAAGCTTTGTGGCAGGACGAGATCATGAGAGACAAGCGCAAAATCATGCGACTAGTGCGCTCCGTTCAAACGGGTCAACGATGAAGCCATTGCTCGTCTATGCACCAGCGCTTGAGTTAGGTGTTGCTCAGCCTGGCACACTCATTGCAGATGTGAAATACAGCATACGAGCAGGTAGCGACATTTGGAGTCCTAGTAATTACGGTGGTGGTTATCATGGGCTCACTTCCGCACGTCGAGCACTCGCCAGCTCTTACAATATTCCTGCCGCCAAGCTATATGTCGATATGCTAAAAAGTGGACACCAACCAACCACTTATCTTGAAAAGATGGGTGTCACTTCCCTTGTACCTGGGGACAAATCGAACTATTCGATGGCTTTAGGTGCTTTAACAAAAGGCATAACCGTCGAAGAAAATGTCAATGCCTTTTCCACCTTTGGCAATCAAGGCAAATTTACCGATGCGTATCTCATCGAGAAAATTGTTTCCAAAGACAATGAAACTGTATATGAGCATGAAACAACAACTGTTGATGTTTTCTCACCGCAGACGAATTTTATGATGCTCTCAATGCTTGAAGATGTCATTTCAGGCGGTACGGCCGTTAGCTTGCCAGGCTTTTTAAACTTCCAGTCCGAATGGGCCGGAAAAACAGGGACCTCACAAAATTACAACGACGCATGGTTTGTTGCGACAAATCCAAAGGTCACATTTGGCGTTTGGATGGGCTATGATACGCCAAAGCCATTGGAAGTTTCCTATCAAGGTTACTCTTATGGGTCAAGAAACATAAAGCTCTGGGCTGAACTAATGAACGTTGCTTATGACGTAAATCCTGAGCTTGTGACTGGTGGCTCTTTTGAAAGACCGGATGGTGTTGTACAGCTCACCTTTTGTGGCATTTCAGGCAAGCTTCCATCTGAGCTTTGCCAACAAGCGGGTTTAGTCACAACTGACTTATTTAACGCAAAATATGTCCCTACTGAACGGGATAACAGCTTTATACAAGGAGAATACGTCAGCATTCAAGGGACGCCTTATTCTGCCTTAAGCGGAACACCAAGTGCATTTACTCGGTATGGAGCGATGCTAAACCCTGCCTTTATCCAACAATCGGGGTATGATCAAGTCGAAAACCCAAAACAGCTCCTTTCAGGAAACCTTAACCTGTTAACGCCTCGTAGTGGGAGCGCTATTGAAAATGGCAGAGCACCAGCTCCGGTATTTGTGAATCATTCAGGAAGTGCCATCAGCTGGAGTACAAGTGACACAGATGTTGTTGGATACTATGTTTATAGAAACGGCCAACGGATTGCTACTGTGCCAGCTCATCAACAGAGCATCTCTGCTGGAAGCGGTGATTACAACGTTGTAGCCATCGACATTGCAGGCAACCAATCGCCGTGGTCTAATACAGTGACTGGGGAATCCAGCGAATCTGATACTTCTGAGGACAGTGACGTATCCACTGAAGATGAGAATGCAAGCGATACCGACTCGTCAACAGATGTACCTGATAGCTCGACACCTGCCTCCGAAGAGCAAGAAGAAACGTTGGAGCAGGACAATGATGCTTCTGAAGAAAACGAACAATAAAAAAACGCGATGAGCAGAAAGTTAAGCTCATCGCGTTTTTTTGATCTTATAGTTGATTTTCTGAAAGGTCGCCTTGTACATCATTGATTCGAAGCTCAAGGTCTTCAATCGTATTTTCGTTCTCATCCGCAATTGGTGCTCGTTGCTCAACGTACTCGCCAACAAGGTCCTCCACAGTATCCCCGTTCAAATCAACTACAAGGTAAACTCTATCACCATTGACTGATGCTTCTTCTACTGAATACCGATCATTCGAGATTGTGAATGACAAGTAATTGACAGAACGGTCGTCAATATCTGTTGTAAACTCAAGAGACACGACGGCTTTGTCTTCTTCTCCTTTTAATTCATGAACGTAGACATGCTCTTCGCCATCAGATGTTTCAACCTGTGACGCGATCCCATCAATCACACGTATGTGATCGAGCAGTATAGTTTGTCCATATCGGTTTGTTGTATTTACATCATCACGATCAACCGTAGTGACATATACACGATGGCCATCATACGTCATGTCACTATCTAACTCGTCATCAAGATACACATAGATATATGGACGATCGTCATCTTCATCATAATCGAATGAGGCGTCAAGCTCAGTGTCGTTGGAATCAAGCGACCCATTGTTGTTCTCGTCCGCATACACAATGAAATCATCATCATCAAAATCATAGACAATGCTCGAAAGTTCAATGCGTAGCTCATCCAGTTCTGTCGCACGGATGTTGTCTTCTTTTGCACCAAATGTGTTGGATGCACTGAGTGTAATGTCATTTGAAAAATTGACCGTTTGAACTCCATTTTTGTCTGCTACTCGTCCAACAAGAAGGGAAAGGTCGTCCAAGGTACCTTTTTCAGCTACGTATTGAACATCATCAAAAAAGCGATCCCACTCTCCTGTAGATGCACTATCACGCTCAATCACGATTTCTGCTTGTGTTTGTTGATCATACGTATTAATATCTACCGTTATTCCACGAAGCTCATCCAATTGATGAAGCAAGATGGAGGTGTTTTGATAACGAAGCTCATAGAGGTTTAATTGTTCTATGCCATTTGCCCCGGTATCCTGCATTTCACGGCCAAAGTCAACGACAAAGCGAACCTCGTCATCGTCTGTTGTTAACACATTGGCTTTAAAGGCGCTCGGTGCAGCCACACTACCAGCGTTAAACGTGTAGGATAATTGGTCATTCGTTTCTCCAAATAGATCTTCAATCTCATCGACATAAAGCGTATAGTCCTGTGGTGAAAAATCGCCATAGCGTGCATCAAGAACGATGGTGACTTGTTGGTTTTGATGAGAAATGCTTTTAATTTCGATTGTTTTCCCATCGTCACCTGTGATCTCATAGTTGCTCTTTTCGTTGGCATGCTCTTTTAACACAGGCTCAGAAAACTGTACGTCAAGCGTGACATAACGATCCGTCGTGTCAGTTTCCTCCAACATAGTCACAGATGCAATTTCAGGCGCCTCATTGTTGTCGACCATCGTATAGTCGAGGGTATCACTCTTATTTTCGTTGCCCCAATGGTCCTCTAATGCATTTGCGTCAATAATGATTTCGCCTTCTTCAGGAAGCGTTTCATCCTCCGCAAACGTCAAGACAACTTCATTACCATTTTTAACGATCGCGTCCGTCGCATCGATGGACGACTTCGTGTGATGAAAGTCATTGTGCGCATTGCTAGACAACTCCACATCGCTATCAAACACAAGCGTGGCTGTCGTTGGATAGATGTCTTTAATCTCTGTAACCACAGGATCAGTCGTGTCATAGTCCATCTCAAAATTAAAGCTATCCTCGTCAACAACAAACCCAAAATAATCTTTAATGCCACGACCAATGTTTAACGTATAATCGCCTTCATCTAGGTCTTTATTGAACGTCACATTGAGTTCTTGTCCATAGCTGAAGGATTGAATTTCAGAAACACGATGGCTCTCATCGTCAATGTCAAACGAATCCTCAATGTCGCGGTTGGTTACTCGTTCGCCGTTTGCAACACCAGTATCCATCGGCTCGGAAAAGATCACTTTGATTGTGTCTTCACTTACAGGCAAAATCTCAACGACCTCCGGCGGTGTCGTATCCGTAAACGAAAGCTCAAACTCCTTCTCTTCACCATCAATGGCTTCGTCGATTCGCAAGTAACCTTCATCATCAAACGTATCTCTTAACGTTAGAATGACCTGATCCTCTACCGCTGTAGCGTCCAATAATTCGCCTTTGTCCCCATTCTTGTCTTCGTACGTATAATAATTCACGTTTTCAACAATGGCTTTTGAGTACCCACTATGGTTTAACTCAACGATGATTTGCTTAAGGTTTTCCATATCAACGCCTTCAACCTGCAACGGCTGATTTTCTACCGTTACGTCAACCTCAGCTTTTTGGTTGTAGCCAGCTAATGTACCATAGATTGTGTAATCGCCTTCCACATTGGCATCAAAGTTGCTTAAATCCCAAGTGACATCAACTGAGGTTGTTTCACCATTGACCGTTGTCACCTCAAGTGTTTCTGGCAAAGAAAGGGATTCTCCAGCATGAATTGTTACATCATCAACAGATTCAATGTCGAGATCTTCAAGTGCTCCCGCATTCTCAAGACCGCGGACGATGAAGGCAGAAAACTGACCTCTAGTCACTTCATCCTGAGGTCCATAAGAACCGTCGCCTTTGCCTTTCGTCAATTCATTCTGATAAAGGATTTCAACATTCTCTCTATGTACGTCTTGCACAGAGGCGAGATCTGATAAAGACACGTTCACGCCTTCTATTGGTTGTAGATCAAATGCCCTCACGAGAAGTGTTGCCATTTCTTCACGGCTTAACGATGCTTCAGGTGCATAATAATCGCCATAGCCTTTAGAGATTCCACTAGCCACAAGAGCGGCGACTTCATCGTTGTAATACGCATCACCAGGGATGTCATTAAAAGCTTCTAACAACTCGTTAGCATCATCTGGTACTTGTAGATCAAGGGCCCTTGTGAACATCACTGCGGCTTGCGCTCGTGTGAGAGAAGCCTGTGGTTGAAACGTGCCATCTGGAAAGCCCGTAATGACACCACGTTCAACCAATGCCATAATATCGTCATAATGACCATTTGATGAGGTTAAGTCAGTAAATTCCGCTGCTTGAGAGACGCCAGGAAGGGCAATAGAGGCCACAGCGGCAACGCTGACGGCACTTGCTAAGAAACGATGATTTGACATATACTTTTCTCCCTTTTTCATAGATTCATTGTTCGTAACTGCTTTACCCTATGTTACAGCTCTTAGAATCAGCCATGGGTACACCCTTCTAGCTTACAGCATTCGACATACACGGGCAACCAGCATTTACATGAAACGTTACATCCTGCCAAGGGAAAAAGCATTTTTTTACAAGAGCCTGGGACATACTTGACGCAAAAGCACGAAATTAAATTCATCTAGGGTGTGTCTGAGAACTCAGAAGGGAGCAGATGTTGCCGAATTTTCGTTCCAAGCAAGGCGCTTTTTCGCAGGCGTACCGGACGTACGTCAAGGAAAAGGAACGCAGCAGGGGACGAAAAGGCGGTGACAGATGTCTCTTAGCGAGTTTTAAGACACGCCCTAATAGGCAACGTGCACCTGGATAAAGATTTTAATAACACCGGAAGGAATGCTACGGGTTAGGCATGCGCCAACATATAATAAGCGGCAAGAACGACAAAACGTGTCGTCTTACCGCTTATTATATGTAACTCCAAATTCGGTTTCCGACTAACGATAGTAGTCATTTAAATGTAAAATATATAGTAACGACATCGTTCCTGCACATTATCTATCTTCCAAAATTTCCACATACCCCTCTGTTCCATTCACTCTGATTCTCTGCCCATCTTTGATGCGTTTCGTAGCGTTTTGGACGCCGACAACACCAGGCAGGCCATATTCCCGGGTTACGACGGCACCATGCGTCGTAAAGCCCCCGACTTCCGTCACGAGTCCTTTGATAGTGACAAACAAAGGCGTCCAACTCGGATCAGTAAACTGAGTGACAAGGATGTCTCCTTCTTCGACGTCCGCTTCATCGACCGACAGTACGACCCTGGCACGACCCTCAACGACCCCTGAAGAGACCGGAATTCCGGGAATTGCCTCATCAGGGAGATTTCCTGTGGTCATTGTCACTGGCGGAACATATCCGTCGGAGGTAAACACACGCGGAGGCGTCAGCTTTTCAAAACGAACGAATGCTTCTTTCCGCTTTTCGATGACAGCGGCGTCGAGCGTATTCGTCCTTACGACCTCACGAAGTTCATCCATATATAAATAAAATACATCCTCGGCTGCTTTGATTGTTCCTTGATCTACCAATCGCTGAGCTTCCTTCATCATTGCTTTTTTATACACCTGAAATCGACGGACGATATAATATTTTGGATCTTCCCTACAACCGCTGAAGTTTCGAAGCAAGCGAATGTTTTTTTTGATTTTTTTCACTTTTCTCCGTCCGCCACGCAGACTTGCTATGCGCCGAAGAATATCCTCTTCTTTGTCTTGCGCCTCCTCCTTTCCGCTTTGGAAGCGACTTCTGTGTTCGCCCGGTTCCAACAAATGAATGTTGTTCAGAAGCAAAGGAATCAGCTGTGTCGGTTTTTCTTCAAAGCGCGCTTTCGTAATATCGATCTCACCCGGGCAGCGCATTCCGAACTTTACGAAAAATGATTGAAATGCTGCATATGATTCTTTTCCACCAGGAAGAGTTTGCATTGTTTCAAAGAACGTCTTATCTTCTGGCCGTTGCGCCAAATACTCTAAGACAGCAGGCTGCTGTCGAATTGTGTCAGCGACGTCACATAGCTCTTGGCCCATTTCAGTAGTAACGTTGTGGTCAAGGGATTTGGCCAGTGTATCCGCCGCATTTTTGTCCCCAAGCCATTTCGCTATCTTCTTGTTGAGTGAATCATGTGTGAGAATTGCGGCAATAATGGCACCAAGCATCGTTGGGTGGTAAGCCATTGCCAATAAATTCTTTTTGTCTTTTTCAATAAAGTCAAAGATACGGTCACCTGAACATTTAGACAACTGTTGCTCCATTTGTTCAATATCCGTTTCAAACGAACGCGTTAAATGATTGATGATTACAGGGTCATTTTTCCTCATCACTTGAATGGCTTTTGCGATGGAGCCAACGTTGAATACGCCCCCCTGAATATTACGCTTTCCCTTTGGAAGCGAAGCTAGAAAGACTTTATCGTTGGTGAGATTTTTAAGCGCCCCCTGGATAAGGAGATCCTGCTTGCCCGTTGCCATGACGAGCCGTGCTCTCCCAACCTTTGAAGATAAATCATGCGTAATATCGGAAAACAACCTTCCGCCAATCCTGTCCATGCGGACATCTGAGATCATCTCGAAAAAAGACATCCCTAACGGTTTGATCGCATCCGTCATCATCTGGATATGGCCAATGGACATGTAGACACGTGGTGTCCTGGTATTTGTAACGTCGGGGAGCGGAAACAACGTCGTTATCGCGCGACTTTGCACGATATAAAAGCGTCCATCGCTCTGGCACCATTCAATATCTTGAGGCGTGCCAAACTCGTTTTCAATCGTCTTTCCCATCTCCGCCAACACCTTGACCTGATCGTCGGTCAGGACCTGCTGCTTCTGGCGTTCTCCATCCACGCGTGTCTCCAGGATCCCCTGTTCAGCGGTTTTTATCTCCAGTTCTTTGACGCCAATTGATTTTTCCGTGATATTCTCCGCCTTCACTTTATAACTATCCGGATTGACCAACCCTGACACTAACGCCTCCCCTAATCCGAAGCTTGCGTCAATCGTTAGTGAAGCGCGATCTGAGGTCATCGGATCCGCGGTAAACATCGTACCAGCGGCCTCGGACGCAACCATTTTTTGCACAACGACAGACAAGTGGACATTGCGATGGTCAAACCCATGCTGCATACGGTAAGCGATTGCGCGATCCGTAAAAAGGGATGCCCAGCATTTGCCGATGTGACGCAAAATTTCACCAGTACCCTTTATATTTAAGTAGGTGTCCTGCTGGCCAGCAAATGAAGCATGTGGTAAATCTTCTGCTGTCGCACTAGATCTGATGGCAAATGCTTCTTCGTTATTGAATCCGCGAAGCGCCTTCGTAATCTCACCTTCAATTTCTTTTCCTATGTCGATTCCTTCAATTACGGCACGAATGTCATTCGCTGTTGTGGTAATTAGATTTCTGTCCGCAGACGTCAAGTTTGCCAATGTGTCTAATAGTCCAACCAACTGAGGACTACTGTTAATCATTCTTTTATAGGCGTCCGTCGTCACGCAAAATCCGTCCGGCACATGGATCTCTTCAATTTTCGCCAATTTCCCAAGGTTCAATCCTTTTCCGCCAACGGCAGCAAGATCCTCCTGTGTAATGTCAGCAAACGAAATAATATATGGTTTCATAAGCCACCTCTACCTATTTTATTATTTAAAATAAAGTTTTGAAATATCACTTCATATATTTCATAATATATAAGCTAAATTTTAAAGTCAATGACTTTTGTAATATATTTTATTCAATTTCAAAACTATGGTATGATACACTCGGGTGATGAAAATGAGCGGTTATGAAAGACGAACTCAAGCAAAAAAAGAGGCCATAATAAACGCTGTTTGGGAGCTTTTTACGAAGCGTGGGGTGACCGATGTAAGCATCAGTGAGATTGCCGCGAAAGCGAATGTTTCCCAAGTGTCCATCTATAATTATTTCGGAAGCAAAAACGCCCTCGCCAAGGAGGTGCTCCTCTCCTATATGAATGAGACAATCAAAGGCTATGAGGCATTATTGGACATGGATCTTCCATTCGCTGAAAAACTCACTTTGATTATGGATAAAAAACAATCTGCGACTGATGAAATCAGCCATTCCGCATTTAGTCAAATGGCCTGGGAGGATAAAACGTTCCAGGAGATTTACAAAGAAATTGTCCATACGAAAGCCATCTCGATCTATATGAAGTTTATTGAGTTAGGCAAAAAAGAAGGTGCCCTAGATGAAAACATACCAAATGAAGCCATCCTCGCTTTCCTCCTCTCATCCGTGGCCGTCACAGGACAGGCAGAGTATTTGCAGACTAGCACCGAGTATAAAAGAGGAATCTTGAAGCTGTATTCCTATGGGCTGTTTGGCAAAGGAGAGTAAAAGCAGAAAGACTCGCGAATGACACTTTCCTCACTCGTTCAGAACCGAATGCCATGGTTATGTCAATAAAGGCAGCGGAGAACTCCCGACAGCCTATAATTCAATACATGCGATTTCTAATTGAAGCGGAATGTCCTTCGACTCAGGGAGTGAAGAGCACTTGGTGGAGATTCCTTGTAGTTGCCTATCAGAGCCATGTTGACGATAGTTCTTCGATGATTAGGTTTGGAACAAGTTACTTTTAAAGCTGCATTAAAAAATCCTGTAAGCAAAAATCGCTTACAGGACAATTTCATATTAATCTTCCATCGTTGAAAGGTCACCGGTTGGTAGGTCGAGTTCCCATGCTTTAAGGACCCTACGCATGATTTTTCCACTTCTTGTCTTCGGAAGCTTATCTTTAAATTCAATCTCTCTAGGGGCAGCATGTGCGGCAAGTCCTTTCTTCACATGTTGCCGAATGTCTTCAATTAGCTCATCAGAGGCTTCATATCCCGTACGTAATGCGATAAACGCTTTTATAATTTCGCCTCTTATGGCATCAGGCTTTCCAATGACACCTGCCTCTGCAACAGCAGGGTGCTCGACAAGCTTGCTTTCCACTTCAAATGGGCCAACACGTTCTCCTGAAGTCATGATCACATCATCGACACGTCCTTGAAACCAGAAATACCCTTCCTCGTCTTTATACGCTGAGTCGCCTGAGACATACCAGTCGTTGGCTGTAAAATAGGAATCGTATTTTTCCGGACGGTTCCAAATTTCCCGCATCATTGATGGCCAGCCTCTTTTTATCGCTAAATTCCCCATTTGATTCGCTGGAAGCTCGACACCGTTATCATCAACGATGGTCGCCTCGATGCCTGGAAGCGGTTTTCCCATTGACCCTACCCGCATTTCTAAACATGGATAGTTGCAAATAAGCATCGCTCCAGTTTCGGTCATCCACCACGTATCGTGAATTCTCATTTGAAATACTTGTTTTCCCCAACGGATAACCTCAGGATTTAATGGCTCACCAACACTGAGGATGTGGCGTAGGCTTTTTAAATCAAATTGTTGAATGATGTCGTTGCCAGCCCCCATTAGCATTCGAAACGCAGTTGGTGCCGAATACCAAACGGTCACATTAAAATCTTCGATGGTTTTATACCAATCTTCTGGTTTAAAGCGTCCTCCTACGACAACATTGGTTGCGCCATTCAGCCATGGGGCAAAAATGCCATACGATGTCCCGGTCACCCACCCTGGATCAGCCGTACACCAATAGGTATCGTTTTCATTTAGGTCAAGCACCCATTTCCCTGTCACATAATGCTGAATCATTGCATTGTGCACATGAAGTACACCTTTTGGTTTTCCCGTAGACCCCGATGTATAATGGATAATCATCCCATCTTCTCTATCCACCCATTCAATCTGCAGCTCGCTTGGAGCCTCTTGGATGGCTGCATTGTATGAAATCATATTCACACCTTCATAGGTTTCATCAGGCATGTCTCCTACGATCACAATCGTATCTAAAGCCGCAAGCTTGGCAACTGGAACACGAGGCAATAGCTCTTTTGTCGTTATGAGCACTCGCGCACTGCTATCTTCCAAGCGATCAACGACAGCTCCCTCCATAAACGCTTCAAAAAGTGGCCCAACAATCGCACCGAGCTTTAAGGCTCCTAAAAATAACCCATAAAGCTCAGGGGATCTTGGCATAAAGATAAAAACACGTTCTCCTTTTTGCACTTGGGCAGTCGATCGTAGCAAGTGCCCTGCTCGGTTGGACAGCTGTCTCATTTCTTCAAATGTATAAGATTCAGATCGATTGTTGTCGCGATAATGCAAGGCGATTTTATCTTTTAGCGCTCCTTCCGCATGACGATCAATGGCTTCATACGCCATATTGATTCGTCCAGTACGATGCCAGCTGAATTCTTTTTCGACCTGTTCCCAGGAAAAGCTATCTCTCGTCTTATCATAACTCTGCAGCTGATAGTTTCCATCTATTGAGGGAAGCGCTTCCAATTTCATTCCATTCATCCTCCTAGCTAATCTCTACATTGACCTTAGTATAATATAAATAATTAGACTTCTCAATTTTGTTTTTATTTCTCGACTATTGCGCCGTATGTAATATGCATAAAAAAGACCTACTGCTTCTGCAACAGTAGGCGCATTATAAAAACTTTTACTTAGGAGTCCATAGTAAGGATGACCATCTCCACACGCCTGTTCTGAGCGAGCTGCTCAGCGTTCGTACCACTTACAGCGGGTTGAGTATCTGCAAACCCAATCGCTCGAAACCGCTCCTTTTCCAGTGAGGTAGATGAAATCATATAACGAATAACGCTACTTGCTCGAGCACTAGAAAGTTCCCAATTGGATGGAAATTGATATGTGGATATTGGTCTCGAGTCCGTATGTCCTTCAACAATAACATCGTTCGGAAGCTGTAAGAGCAACCCTGCAATACGAGAAAGAACCTCTTCTCCTTTTGGCAACACTGTTGCATCAGCCGAATGGAAAAGCACCCGTTCTTTTAAAACGAGCACCACCCCTTGTTGTGTTCGGTTTGCCTCAATTTGATTAGCGATTCCATGATCCGTTAAATACGCTTGTACCTTTTGCAACAGCTGATCATCTGTGGGAGCATCCACCGACTCAGGTGCTGTCTGCGTCTCAGGAGTTGTTTCTGGAACATCCATTGGCTCCACAGAACTAAAGGATTGAACAGCTGCATCAAGCTTTTGGCTATCAATTTGGGAAATAGAGAATAACAAAATAAAAAATACGAGAATAAGTGTAACGACATCCGCATATGTAATCATCCAGCCTGGCGATGAGTCAGTTTGGGTTTGTTGCTGCTGACGTCGGTTTTTAAGATGTTTCATTGAACATACCTTCAGACGAACGATCGTGTAACTTGCTCTCAGTCAACTGCTTGTTCAAGGGGATAAAGGAGTTTAATTTTTCCATAAGGAGCGCAGGGTTTTGTCCTGACTGAATTCCAACGATTCCTTCTATGGCAAGAAGCTTATGAAACACTTCATCTTTCGTACGCGCCTCTAATTTTGCCGCTAAAGGAAGGCACACTAAGTTAGCCAACAATGTTCCATACAGCGTTGTAATTAATGCAATGGCCATGCTTGGGCCTAATGTTGAAGGATCATTCAAGTCTCTTAGCATTAATACGAGCCCCAGAAGAGTTCCAATCATTCCCCATGCTGGCCCATAGGCTCCCGCTTTCTCTAACAAAGCTCGATTAAGCGCATGCCGTTCTTCGAGCGCTATAATTTCTCCATTTAGCATATCTTTAATAACATCAGGCTCAACACCATCAATCGTTAAGAGGGTCCCTTTGCGAAAAAATGCATCATCGTCTTCGTCAAGTCGCATTTCAAGAGATAACAGCCCTTCTCGTCTCGCTACATCAGCGAAAAACACACAGCGACGAACCATATGGGTCGTGTTTAATGTGGACTTTGAAAAGCAGATAGCGATGATTCGAGGGAGTTTTTTCAAATGCTCCCAACCAAAATTCACAAAGAGAGCCCCGCCAACGCCCCCAAGCACAATCATAGCGGAGGGAAGATGCAAAAATGACATTGCTGCTTCCCAACCGCTATTTGAAAAAATGCCGAATAGAAGAATGCTTACACCAATAAGCAGACCTATTGGTGTGACCATATCGATTCTTTTCATTGCTCTCACCTTCCTTGCCTTGCTGTGCGTTCTTTGTTTCGTCGCAATGAATTAGAGAAGGTTCCTTTTAAAGAAAAATCACTAAAATGAATTATTCTTTTGTTGAACGTCTATATTCGATGCGGTGAGGCAATTGCACTGTTTTTTCAGTGACTTCTTCTTTATTCATTAGCTTCGTTAATAAGCGCATTGAAACTGCACCAATATCATACATAGGCTGAACAACAGTTGTGAGCGTCGGACGAACCATCGTTGCAAGTCTCGTATTATCGAAGCCAATAACTTCTAGATCATCAGGAATAGAGATGCCACGATCTTGTGCCCCATGGACGATACCTAACGCAATCTCATCGGTTCCTGCGAAGACAGCGGTTGGCATAGTACCGTTGCTAAACACGTCTATTGCTTTTAATCCTGCATCATACGTATAATCATCCACAACGATGACGGATTCATCAAATGGCAAGCCTTTTTCCTCAAGAGCTCTTTTATACCCTGTAAGTTTTAATACGGAATTTTTACGTGTTTCATATGATCCGGTCACATAACCAATGGTATTGTGCCCTTTCTCAATCAGGTGCTTGACTGCATCAAAAGCCGCTTGCTCATAATCAATATTAACAGATGGGATCTTATTGTCAGGCTCAAATGCCGCAGCAAGAACAACTGGTACTGGGGATTTAATAAACTCCTCCACATGCTCTTGTGTAATATTGCCCCCCATAAACACAATGCCATCGACCTGTTTCCCAAGCATCGTGTTAAACAAGTGAAGCTCTTTTTCCTTGTTTTGGTCTGAGTTGCTTAAAATAATGTTGTATTTGTACATTGTAGCAATATCTTCTATACCTCGTGCCAACTCTGCAAAGAAAATACTCGAAATATCTGGAATGATAACGCCGACAGTCGTCGTTTTTTTACTTGCAAGCCCGCGTGCGACCGCATTCGGGCGATAGCCTAAGCGCTCAATAGCATCTAGCACTTTTTTTCTTGTCGTAGGTTTCACATTCGGGTTTCCGTTAACGACTCTAGACACTGTCGCCATTGATACATTCGCTTCACGTGCCACGTCATAAATTGTAATATTAGACATTCAATTTCCTCCTTGTTCCTGCTTTTGTACAGGAATACATAAAACATAATACGATGATTTATTTCATCATACGACAGAATGATACAGTCCGCAATTGTTTACATACGCTATTTTCATGTTTTTTTCATAAGTTTTCATAACATCTGTTACTAGTTTGACACGATTTTCTATAAATATTCGTTCTTTTTTCGTTCTTTTACTAAAATTACTGGTCATTTTTGCCGTAAAATAAGAGAAGCCCCTCAGTAATTCTTATCTGAGAGACTTCTCTTGTCATCTATTATTGTTTCACGCGTGAAAGCTGATTTGATTTTAATTCATGGATGAACGCTTCAAATTGTGGGATGTCCATTTGTTGTGCAGAATCAGACAACGCTACAGTTGGATCTGGATGCACTTCTGCCATTACACCATCAGCACCAATCGCAAGCGCGGCTTTTGCAGCTGGCAATAATAAATCACGACGACCTGTTGAATGAGTGACGTCAACAAAGACCGGCAAATGTGTTTCTTGCTTCAAGATTGGAACTGCCGTGATATCAAGTGTATTTCGGGTTGCTTTTTCATATGTGCGAATCCCACGCTCACACAGTATAATTTGTCCATTGCCTTGTGAAATAATGTACTCAGCAGCATTAATGAACTCTTCAATCGTCGCTGACATTCCACGTTTTAATAGAACCGGCTTGTTTGTTCTACCAGCCTCTTTTAACAGTTCAAAGTTTTGCATGTTTCTCGCGCCGATTTGAATCACATCAATATGCTGGACGGCTTCTTCAATATCTGAAGGATTAACAATTTCACTGATTACAGCAAGATCGTATTCATCAGCAACACGCTTTAGAATTTTTAAGCCTTCAACACCGAGCCCTTGAAAATCGTATGGAGATGTTCTAGGTTTAAATGCCCCACCACGAAGGAGTTTAATGCCTTGTTTTTTAACTGTCTCTGCGACAGTTGCAACCTGCTCATAGCTTTCCACAGCACATGGACCAGCTACGAAGCGTTGAATGCCATCGCCAATCGTTTCGCCCTTAATTGTAACGACTGTGTTTTCAGGTTGTTTCTTTCTACTAACAAGCAATGCTTTGCTGTGATCATCTTTTTGCAGCTCAAGGCTTGCTTTAAAAACTTGCTTGAACAAATGTTGAAGTGTGCTTGTCTCAAAAGGTCCTTCGTTGTTTGCTGCAATGCTGTCGAGCATCTCTCTTTCACGAACGGGATCAAAGCGGCTCACGCCTTGAGCATCCTTCGCTTGACCAACCCGTTGCACAAGTTCAGCTCGTTTATTTAAAAGGCTTAAAATGTCGAGGTTTGTTGAGTCGAGTTCTTTTCTTAGTTGTTCGAGTGAATCCGTCATTGGCAAAATGCCTCCCTTTTTTTAGAAAACTACCCTTTTCGCTATGATTAGCTAAAGCTACATTGCACGTGTGCAGAAAAAATTGGTATGCTCATATCCACAACTGTGCCAATGAAAACGTCTAAAAACGTTCAAATTGTTGTAATTTGAGTTTATTATAAACGATAAGATCATCATTGTCACGAAAAATTCTTTTTCAATTAAACGCTTTTAAGCACTAAAGTGTTTTGCTTAATATTCTGTCTACAAATGTCGTTTTCCGCAAGTTACAGTGACAAAGAGAAGGTAGGTTTTCACATGACAAATTCAACTGTATTTTCACTAGATATTGGTACGCGATCTATTGTAGGTCTCGTGCTTGAAACGTCGGAGCAAGGTATTATCGTCAAAGGCGCTGTCGAAAAAGAACATAAGGATCGCGCTATGGTCGATGGACAAATTCATCACGTCGGTGCAGTTGCCGAGAGAATTAAGGACATAAAAGAACAGTTGGAACAGACGCATGGCCCCTTGAAAAAAGCATGCGTTGCTGCTGCGGGTCGAGCGCTAAAAACGGTTCACTCCCATGCATCATGGGATATCTCTCAAAAAGGCGTTTTGCTAAAAAAAGATGTCCACCATTTAGAAATCCAAGCTGTACAAGAAGCACGCGAAGCACTTTTCGGTGGAAAAACCGAGGAGGCGAACGGACTTTATTGCGTAGGGTATTCCGTCGTTCGTTATTATCTAGATGAGCAAGAAATGGGAAGTCTCATCGACCAACGAGGGCAGCTGGCAACGGTTGAAGTCATTGCGACATTTTTGCCTCAAGTCGTGGTCGACTCGCTCATCTCTGCCTTACATAAAGCTGATTTAGAGCTAGAAGCGTTAACGTTGGAACCTATCGCAGCCATGCAAGTACTTGTCCCTGAATCCATGCGGCGGTTAAACATCGCCCTTGTTGACATTGGCGCAGGCACATCGGACATTGCTCTGACCGATTTTGGCACAGTGACGGCTTATGGAATGGTCCCAGTGGCAGGTGATGAAATGACAGAAGCCGTATCAGATGCCTTTTTACTTGATTTTTACGAAGCTGAATCCGTTAAAAAGCAAGTGACGAAAAATGGGAGTGCGACCGTAGCAGACATTTTAGGTTTTGAACAAACGATAGACCAAAATGCGCTCCTCATGAATATTGAGCCAGCCATTGACTCGTTGGCTTCGGCCATTGCCGAGGAAATCATGCAATTAAATAAACGTGCCCCACAAGCCGTTATGCTTATTGGTGGTGGGAGCCTAACGCCCTCATTGCCTGAAAAGCTCTCACAGCGCTTGCAGCTGCCTCCCCAACGAGTGGCTGTTCGAGATTCAAGCGCCTTAAAGGATATTGATTTTGGCACTCATCTTGAACCAAGCCCTAGCTATGTGACACCACTTGGTATTGCATCTGCAGCATTACGAAACCCTATTCAATACCAGAGCGTCCACTTGAATAATCAACCAGTGCGTATGTTTGACTCTAAGCCACTAACAGTGAAAGATGTGTTCCTTGCATCAGGTTTTCGTTTGCCAGAATGGTATGGATCGCCGGGATTAGGGCTGATTGTGACAGTGAATCAGAAGCAAATCACTGTACCAGGAGAAAGAGGACATGCGCCTCAACTTCTCGTTAACGAGGAGCCAGCCACTTTAGATACAGCTGTTAAAAATCGCGATCATATTACCCTTCAAAAGGGAGCAAATGGCACTGACGCAGCGCTTACAGTTGAGGAGTTATTCGGTGAGGTTCCCTCTATTTCTGTTTGGTTGAATGGAGACATGAGAACACTTCCAGCCTCCCTCTGGAGAAACAAACAGAAAGTCGATGGGACAACAAAACTTAAAGATGGAGACAAGGTGGAATGGTCTGCCACATATCGTCTTAGGGATTGCTTACCGCAGCTATATGGAAGAGAGGTAACGTCTGATACCATTTCTGTCACAGTTGGGAGCACGCCATACCAATTGCACTCAGGGAGTCACATAGTGAAACGAAACGGCTCGACAGCTCACTTAGACGCAGAAATAACGAATGGCGATCGAATTGACCTTATCTCGAGAGAAGCGTCGCACTCAGATCAGTTAGCCGAGCTCGCTGGAGCGACTCTTTATCATTCAATTGCTGTGTACTTCAATGGGTCGAAAACGATCATTCGCAAAAAGGCTTCTGAATGGAAACGGAATGGTCTCTTACTTGATGAAAGTGTTGAACTTTTTCATAACGATCACATCAAAATAGAACCAATGCCACAATCCCCGTTTATTTATCAAGATGTGTTTGGTCATGTAGACATAGAGGTGCCGAGACAAGGCAGATTCAATGTACTCAAAAATGGCATCACTGCCTCATTTCAGGATGGTATTGCAGACGGGGACGTTCTTGAGCTGTCTTTCGAAGAGGAATAAACAACCGGTCAGAATTGTTATTTCTCTTTGTCAAATTAAGCTAGACAGATTGTCCATTCCTACTAAACTCAAAAATACTTCCAATGGCGTTCTGTAGTTTAAGGATTTTCTTGGAATGTGGTTTCTTTTGGACGCAACAGACGAAACAAACGCTTGATCGACTTGATTGAAATCCATCTCCTTGGGCAATCCGCCTCTTCTCAACAAGCCATTGGAATGTTCATTCAGCCCCCGTTGGGAAGGGGTTCCTGGATCAGCGAAGTAGATCGAAATGTCGTGTTCATTACTGATGGTACGCCAGTTGGAAAACTCCTTGCCACAATCAAATGTGATGGATTTGAAAAGGTTCTTGGGCACATTCTGCAACCAAACACTTATAGCTGTTTCAATATCCTTGGCTGTTCTGCCTTCTGGTTTTAGCGTGATGATGACCTTTGACATACGCTCGATCAGCGTAACGACGGCACTTTTATGACGAACGCCAACAATGGTATCGCCTTCCATATGTCCAAATTCGTTCTTACATGTTGGATAATCATTGTCTCTTTCAGCGATATTCCGTTTGAACGCTTGCCGACCGCGACGTTCCTGATACCCGTTTGGATTTCGTTTTCCTTTCATCGGCAGTACAGAAATGTCAAACACCTGACGTTTAAACATCCGGTACAGCGTGCGTTCTGAACAATCGATGGGGTATTCCTGACGACCGACAATCACATCCGGTGTCCAGCCCTGAGCGACTTTTTCTTTGATGTAGGTCTGTTGATTCTCTGGTAACACGATCTGTTTACGACCACAGTGCGTTTTGTTCACTTTATAGCGTTTGTAGTAATCCAATGCGGTGTGTCCCTCTTTCAGATAGGTCACGACGTTGTGTACGGTTTGGCGAGCACGACCGATCAACCTTGAAATTTTTGATACAGACGTATTCTGATGAAAATAGGCTTCTATGATTACGAGTTCGTCCGTGCTAAGATGGGTGTAGGCCATTCATGATCACTCCTATGATTTCTTTTGTCGGAATTTCATTTTGAGTGTATCACGAATGGCTTTTTTCATGTGTCTAGCTTAATTTTACTATCTGCGTATCATAAAAAAGCACCTCCCCATTAGACGAAGTGAGACTCTCGTCTAACGGGTGGTGCTTTTTGTTACATGACTTTCTTTTCAGCATCGTCCAGTGCTTGGACAGTTATCGATTGATGAGAAGCATCCCAGAGCACAGAAGAGCCATTTAATAAAAAAGCCTGTGGGGATTGGTGCGTGACCCCTGTACTCTCTGTAATCTTTGCTGACACTTCCTGGTCCTTCTGCACATACAGGACAAAACAAGGCACTTCTGTCTTTTCGGAAAACGTTTCATATGCATTGTGTGCATTCGCCGAAATGGGACAGGTCAAGCTATGCTTGAGGAGAAAGAAAGGAGACTGTTCTTCAATGAGCTGCTCGAAACGTTGAATTGAGTTTAAGTGCTCCATTGATGGACCTCCTTATTATTTTATTGGCGGTGTTGTTGGTGATACAGGTGGTACAGGGTTTTCGTTTGTAACATCTGTTTGACCTAATGATGCCGTAGACGTTGCATCAACAGGTGATTCCGTGTTCTCTTCTTTTTGAAGCTTTTTACGAATGTCTGCTGCTTGTTCAGATACACTTTTCGAAAGATGTGCCGTTTTTTCTTTTGCAACATCTCTCCACTCCGTCCCTTTTTCAAAGGCGTTGGATTTGAATTGATTTGTTTTTTCTTTCACAACGTACGCTTGTTCATTCAAGTCATTGCGGAGATCTTTCCCTGATTTAGGTGCTAGTAAAAGCGCTGCTGACGCACCTACAATACCACCGATTAAAGTACCAATAACAAAATCTTTCGTGTTCATTTCACCCATTACAATTCCTCCTTAAGTTATCTTTGTGGTTGCTTATCTAAGTCTTTTCTATGCTTCCATTTGGACCAAATGTCCATGGCAGCTTGTGACCACTCAACAGCTTGGGACACTTGCTCACTACGATTTTCAGCACGATGTCCAATATCGTCTGAGATACGACGAACTGACGTGTTTAATCGTTGAATTGTATCACCAATGCCTTTGATTGAATCAACAACACCATTGAGGGCAGCGGACTTTTGTTGTACATCCTCTGCCAAAGCATTTGTTTTATGTAACAGTTGCGTTGATTCCTTTGTAACGCCTTGCAATTGTGTTTCTAAACTATCCAGTGTAGAAGCCGTGTTCTCCAATGTTTTTCGTAACGAAATAAGCGTACGAATAAGGAAAATGACCAATACAGCGAATGCAACTGCAATTAATGCAATACTCCAGTATAAAATGCTGTCCATCGGGTAATTCACCTCCGTGCAGTTTTAAAAATTTCGTAGAAGTCCTA
Organism: Aureibacillus halotolerans; assembly: GCF_004363045.1. NCBI lineage: Bacteria > Bacillati > Bacillota > Bacilli > Caryophanales > Bacillaceae > Aureibacillus > Aureibacillus halotolerans. The sequence goes on along the minus strand of NZ_SNYJ01000008.1, from coordinate 21,303 downwards.
GAGAGTTTACCCCTAATCTTTGAAGGTAAAACATGGCTTCACTAATACTATTCCACATTTTTCTCTAAGAATCCTCCATAAATCGCAAACAATCACTGAGACATCAGTCATTGACGACGTCAGCCTCAGTTGGTTGAGACGTCATATACGCCTCTTCATATTTTTGGATGTCTCCTGCCCCCATAAACAAAAGCACGGCCTTCTGATGTTGTGCCAACACAGCGACCTCTTCCTCTTGTAACAAGACAGAATTAGGGAGCAATGCCTTTAGTTCCTCAATCTTTAACGCATGCCCTGTTTCTCGAGCGGAACCAAAAATATTGCATAGATAGATGTAATCAGCGTCCTTTAAGCTTTCAGCGAACTCTTTAAGGAACGTTTTTGTTCTTGTAAACGTGTGTGGCTGAAAAATCGCCACGATATCACGATCCTTATATTTTTTATGTGCAGAAGAAAGCGTTGCTTTAATTTCAGTTGGGTGGTGCGCATAATCATCGATAATGATTTGATCGCGCCATACACGTTCTGTGAAACGACGCTTGACCCCTCTAAATGTTTTCAACTGTGCTTGGACGAGCTCAACCGCGATGTTCTCGTAGTGACACAGTGTAATCACCGCAAGGGCATTAAGTACATGGTGATCTCCAAAGGAAGGGATTAAAAAATGACCGTAGAAATCATTGCGACAATACACCTCAAACGATGTTCCATCAGGCGTCGAAGTGATTTGTCTCGCCTGAATGTCGTTGTCTTCACCTAACCCATAATAGACGACGGGCACCTGAGGCTGAATCGTTTGCAGATGTTCATCATCCCCACAAGCGATGACACATTTCTTCACTTTTTGAGCCATCTCTTGAAATGCCTGTTTGACATCCTCTAGATCCTTGAAGTAATCAGGGTGATCAAAATCAATATTGGTAATGATGGCATAGTCAGGTGAATAGGAAAGAAAGTGGCGTTTGTATTCACATGCTTCAAACACAAAATAACGGCTGTCTTCTGCACCCTTCCCAGTGCCATCCCCTATTAGGTAAGAGGTCGGTTTAGCCGCTTCTAACACATGACTTAATAGACCTGTTGTTGATGTTTTCCCATGTGACCCAGTAACAGCAACACTTGCATACTGTTCAATAAATTTGCCTAGGAAATGATGATATCTCTCAACAGACACGCCAAAGGTTTTTGCTTCTTGAATTTCTTCATGATCATTAGGGAATGCATTCCCAGCGATGACCACTTCATTTTTATGGATGTTATTCTTTGAAAAAGGCAAGATGGAGATTCCTCGTTCTTCAAGTGCCGTCTGGGTAAAGATCGTTTTCTCAATATCTGATCCCTGAACCGTGTGGCCCATATCGTGTAAAATTTGGGCGAGGGCGCTCATCCCAGTCCCTTTAATGCCGATAAAATGATAAAATGACATAATAAAACCTCCATAGCACATATCAGTCAAAGTCAGTAACAGTATATGAACATAAAATGTATTTGGTTAAAAGCACATAGTGTTGATGATGAATGGAACTTCGTACGTATTGGTCGTCTCCGACTTTAGTCCAATACACACACTGCTCATATCATACCAGTCTTGATGATAGATGCCAAACCAAATTGCTGTCAGATGTCTTCTAATTCTATCCTTTCGCTACGCAACGCCTAGTTCATCCATATTTAATTGCACAAAAAAAACCGCCGGAGCGGTCTAAAAATAGGAATTAAGCTGATCACTTGTCACGAGCAAATCTCTCGGTTTACTGCCCTTATTCCCCGAAATAATGCCTTTCTCTTCCATCATATCAATGAGTCTTGCAGCGCGATTGTATCCGATGCGAAATCGGCGCTGAAGGGCAGATGCTGATGCACTGTTTTGTTCCAGAACATATAAGCACGCTTCCTCAAACAAGTCATCTTCTGCCTCTATCGACACAGACTTCTCAATCAATTCCTTTTGGTTAAACAGATAATTTACCTCAGCCTGCTTCTTTACATGTGTGACAACCTCGTCAATTTCATCGTCAGAAACGTAGAGGCCCTGCAAGCGGAAAGGTTTTGATGAACCATTTTCAAGGAAAAGCATGTCCCCTTTTCCAAGCAATCGTTCTGCACCGCTCCCATCTAAAATCGTACGTGAATCGATTTGCGAGGAAACCGAAAAGGCGATTCTTGTCGGAATGTTTGCCTTGATCAGACCAGTGATGACATCTACAGAAGGACGTTGCGTTGCCACTAAAAGGTGAATTCCACAAGCGCGTGCTTTTTGAGCAATTCGTGCAATCGCTTCTTCAACGTCCTGTGGGGCTGCCATCATTAGATCAGCGAGCTCGTCAATGACGATAACGAGGTATGGCATACGTGGCTTTTGACCTGCGAATTTTTCATTGTAGCGTGAAATGTCTCTGACGCCGTTCTCAGCAAAGGTCGTGTACCGTTCCTCCATCTCTTCTACTGCCCACTTCAGTGCCGCAGTTGCAGCCTTCACGTCCGTAATGACTGGCGAGACAAGATGTGGTACTTCATTGTACGGAGCAAGCTCGACAATTTTCGGATCGATAAGCATTAAACGTACTTCATCAGGTGTTGCCTTGTATAACAAACTAATCAGGATGGCATTAATACAAACACTTTTTCCCGAGCCAGTTGCGCCAGCGATCAACCCATGAGGCATTCGGTGAAGATCTGTCACGATTGGCTGACCAGCAATGTCCAAGCCTAGCGCAACGGCTAGCGGAGACGAGTGCTTTAAAAACTCGGGTGTTCTTAAAATCTCTCGAATGAGCACAGCCCTTGGCGATCGATTTGGTACTTCAATACCAATCGTACTTTTCCCAGGGATTGGCGCTTCGATCCGAATGTCCTTAGCGGCCAGGCTGAGCTTGAGGTCATCCTGGAGATTTGTCACCTTATTCACCTTTACACCAGGTGAAGGTTGAATTTCAAAGCGTGTAACGGTTGGGCCTTGCGTTGAGTCAACTACAGTCGCTTCAACATTAAAATTAGCCAGTGTAGCGTTAAGTACCTCACTGCTGTGTTGAACCCATTCATCTTCCACATCGCTTTGTCTTGGTGGAACATTTAACAGCTGGAGTGAAGGATGCTGATATGATCCAAGCTGTTTGCCATCTTTAAGCTGTTGCTTATCACGATTTAACATGACGACATTAAATGGCACAACAGACGCGTCTTCATCTCTCTCTGCTTTACGATCATCATCCGATGCGCTTTTTTTGCGTCGAGAAATCGGCTCCACCTGTTTTTGAATGGGCTTTTCTTCGATGACAGGAGCAGGCGTACGATTCTCTTCTTTTTGTTCACTGTCCATCTTTTCTACTTCGTCGGACGCCTTTTGCTCGTAAATATTAGGTTGTTGAGCAGGTGACACCGTCTCTTTTTCAGGAGCTTGGTCGGCACTGTCATTTTTCCTCTTCACAGGGACGACTAAGTTAAGCGACGTGTCTTGAGTTACTGGTTGTGGCGCTTCTGTTTTTGTGATTGGTCGACTATGTTCCGCCTCCACCTCCAGTTCACTAAAACGCTTCAGCTTTCTTCTTCGTGCTGAAGGGAAAGGGACAATTTCGTCCTTCTTGTGCTCTATTTCTTCCGATGACTTACGCTGCTTAAAACCATAAATAGGCGAAGGCACATCCGTTGGTTGAAATGGCTTTTTAGTTCCTGATGATTTAGGTCCTACTACAGATGAAGGCTTTGTCTCCTTAGTCGGCTTTTCGCTTCGTTCAACCTTTGGTGGTGGCGCTGTTTCCGAGTTTGAACGTTGGGATCCTCTCGAAGCACGATCAGGAATAACGGGGAAGCGAAATTGCCCTTGTGGGTATTGAAATGTCACTCTTGCCTTGAATTCATCCTTACGGTACTTTTTTTGCTCATTAGGCATTTCTAAATGGACGTCATCAACATCTTCTTTTTCAAAGAAACGTTTAAACCAATTGCTCACGTTGCACTCATCCCTTCATTATTTCCAATAGACATGAGGTAGGAGGCCGATTATACTCGTTTACTTCCTTACAGTATAAACGTCGCCTGCCTTATACTTTTCACCATCTAGGACAAGGATTCCTTTTTCATTGTCTGCGTTAGGCAAAGCGAGCTCTCGAGCGGAGCAAATCATCCCAGAGGATGCCACTCCACGAAGGTCTGATGATGTGATTAACATCCCACCAGGCATAATGGCACCGACTTGAGCAACGACGACAGTTTGATTGGCAGCGATATTCGCCGCCCCACATACAATTTGCAGTGTCTCGCTGCCTACGTTTACCTGACAAATATTTAGCTTGTCAGCATTCGGGTGCTTCTCACATGACTCAACATGTCCGATAACAAAAGCCGCACTCGCTTTTGGCAACACTTCATCAAAGCCTTCTTTTTTAAGCAATGACTGTAGCGTATCTACCTGGGCTTCTTGCAAATCAATACGACCATTCCCAGTGAGGTGCAGTTGCTTGCTCACATGAAACAAGTTCCAGCCAATCGTCTCCTTTGTTTCAGCATTCTTAAGCACAGCGACATCACCTCGGCGCTCTACGGTCGTCTCCTCAGTTTCACTTTCTTTAATGACAAGTAGGAGTACATCCCCTATGCCAATCTCGTTATAATATGCATTCATTTACTTTTCCTCATTTCTTTCCTGTATAGGTCGTTTTTTTGCCAAAATGAAAATGGGTTCAAGTTCTTTGTTCTCATAAATGAACGGCAGGGCTGTAATCGGAATATATCCATCCGCAAAAAACGACATTCCCATCTGTCCAAGAATATCGTACCCTTGATCATTGTTTATGTCCGCCAAGATCAAAACATCTTGATGTGGAACAGCAACCGCCATCACTCCAGCACATGTACTTGCGTAGTGTTCAAGGAAGGATTCGTTTAAAATACGCCCTGCATCATAGCCATCTTTCGTATTCAGAAACGAAAAACGATTGCCTGCTACTGTTTCTTCCTTAAGTGTTGTGTCCAAAGAGCGGATGTTGAACAACGCCATCTCATGCAATTGTCCTTCGCTCCAGCCTTCTTCTTTTAACAATGGTACATCAATGAGACGATAACTATTCCCCAAGTCTAACGCATAATAAATTCGCGTTTCTGCTGTGTGAGGCTTTGAAACGAGCGCAACGCCATCTTTTGTTTCTGATGGAAACGAGGTAGCACGGATCACTGGAAAGACATGTTTTTCTTTGCCCTGCAATGTTTGAATCTCATTCATCGCATTTAAGGTTTCTTTTATATGAAAAACGACCTCGTCAAATGCTGCATCTTGACGCCGCTCCCATTTCGCAAGCACTGGAGAAAGGGCTAGATCGACCCCTTTTTTTGTTTCGGCCCATTGAATACGTAAAGAACTCTTCTCTGAATCAAAAGTACATTCAATCCCTGGCATTGTTTGAAAAGCTGCTTCTATTTTTTTCCGCATGGCGGAGACTGTCATTTTTTTCGGCAACAGAAATCCCCCTTATGTATTTTGCTCATTCTCTTATTGTATCAGATCGCGAGGATCAATTAAAACTCATGCTTGATTTAATCTCAATTGAGGTGCTTTTCATATGCTTCTTCTACAAACCATGTCACGCATGGAAAGGCGGAAATGGTTTATTTCCCCTGGTACATCGGAGTTTCAGCGAGCTAGAATTAGACAAAAAAAGCCCCGCCATTTCGCAGAAGGGGGGCATTAATACAATTCACTTTATGAAAGTTAGCCTACTTGTGAATCTATCTTGCTTTCACTCTTCAATTATTTAGCTAGTGCGCTTTCCACTACTTAGTTGGTCATGGTCGAAATTGAATTAACAAGGTCTATCTCATATCATTCGTTCTTAACAATAACCAAAAACGGTAACTAGTGAGACTCCAGCAGCAATGAAAACACGACGAGGTCTTTATGAATCGCTCCGTCAACAAACTTCGCTTTCTGTGGGGCACGGCTTCAGCTTCCTCGGAATCTTGCTTTCCGAGGGGATCTTCAGCTCGCGCTGATCCCACTAGAGTCTACGTCTGTTGACTACGCTGATGTTTGTTTCTGTCTACATTGTTTTAATGTGGCTTGGTCTCGTATAGAGGGGAAAAAGCTCTGTGGCAACCAAATAAAGCAAGTAAATGCAATCTTTCAAGGTAGATCATCTGGTGCCTTTTACACAAAAATTATGGTAAAGGAATGAAGTGAAACTAGACTCCAGCGGCAATGAAAACACGACGAAGTCTTTTTGAGTCGATGATGCCCTTGTGCCCTTCAGGCTGAACACGCATGTATAGCCGTTTGCCTAGAGAAAATGGTTTCAAAATGGGCATTTGTAAGAGATCACGTTTTCTAAATAGAATAAGATCTACATTACCTGATGAGGCACTAGGACTGCTTTGTGGAATATAGGCTTTGGTCCCCAAATCGAATCCAGCCGATTTTTCTCAACCATTCGGAAAGTAAGAAAGCAATTAAAGCCGGTAAAACAAAATGGAGCAGCACGACAGAAAGGATGACAGATGGTGAGGCCCCCATCGTTTGCAAGGTCATCATCGGGCCAATGAGGCCACTAGTGCCCATTCCCGCTCCTGCCGCATTGTTTGTCATTCTAAGCCAAACCGAAGCGATCGGAGCCAGAATTGCCCCAGCTACAGTTGGTGGAATAAGAATTGCAGGCCGTTTGATGATATTGGGCATTTGCAGCATTGACGTCCCAATCCCTTGGGCGACAAATCCTGCCCAACCATTTTCACGAAAACTGCTCGCTGCGAACCCAATCATTTGGGCACAACAACCAATCGTTGCAGCCCCCGCAGCTATACCACTTAAGTCCAGCATGATCGCAATGGCTAGACTTGAAATTGGTGCGGTTAGCGCAAGCCCCATTAAAACGGCGACCAAGATCCCCATCAATAAAGGCTGCTGCGCTGTGGACCACGTAATGACTTGCCCGATCGTTGACATCAGCTGAGCAATAGGTGGTGCAATAAACAGAGCACTTGTAAAACCAGCAGTCAATGTCACGAACGGGGTTAGGATGATATCAAGCTTCGTCTCGCCACTCACGATCTTGCCAAGTTCAACAGCGATGATCGCGGCAATAAAGGCACCTGCTGGACCCGCTCCATTTGTCACCGCGGCCTGTCCAGCAGCCAATGCACTAATTAGCACTAAAGGCGGCGCTTTCAGCCCGTAAGCCACCGCTACAGCGATCCCAGGCCCCATGAGCGCCATTCCCATTTCTCCCATTGTGATAAGCCCATCAAGCTTGCTATATTCACCAATCGTTTTAACAATTAATCCAATAATGAGCGTAGAAAACAAACCGATCGCCATCGCAGATAATGCGTCAATAAAATACACCTTCGCCGAAAGTTGAATTCCTTTTCGTTCTAAAAACGCCTTCATGCGCTCTCCCACCCCTCTTTTACCCTTCCTTATGGTAGTGGATGTATAGTCAAAAGTAAAGACACTTAAGGGAGTTTGCTCACCAAATTCTAACGTCAATTCACACTGCCTTGCGTTCCCTAGAACGGAAATTTTTGTACATTTAAACGGTTGCAAAAAAACTTCCCTACTCGATGAACTCTTGTAGAGAAGCGTAACGTACGCTTATAAATACTTTGATGACTTGATGATGGAAATCATTTGTTCTGCATACTTCGAGAGATCTCCTGGGTTATTCGTTTCTGTAGAAATTTTCATGTCGCCATGCTGGAATGTAACCAAGTACGTGTCGTCCTCTTTTATCACGTTTACTTTTAACTCGGTTTCTGACTGAGGTACCTTTATTGAATCTGAATAAAAATCAGCTTGCTCATTCACTTTCGTGTTACTTTCAACTGAAAAAGGATTGGCAAACAGAATGAACAGTTGACCGGCATCTTCCAATACGACATTGTATTGATCTTCTTCATTTACGCTAAAAGCTTCAGGCTTATAAAAAGACATTGAATCCGTTGTATAATTGACTTCTTGCACAGGGGATTCAACCGCATTCTGTATAGTGTCTTCAAACGACTGGAGAGCATCCTCTTCTGATACAGAGCACGCGGCTAACAATAAACAACTGAATATGCATAAGGTGAATACCCCTTTTGAAATAACGTTCATGCATTGGATCTCCTTTCTACATTTTAAATGTATATGACCTTGATGGCTGGATAAACGTTCAAAAAACCCACATAGATTTTCGACAAATAGAAAGAACATTTGGGGGGATTTGTCGGTATCCATATCGGGAATTATAGGAAGAGAAACCAAAAAGGAGTTGTATTTAATGACCATTCAAGTGTATTTAGCTGGACAAATTCATGACCCGTGGCAGGAAGAATTCTATACGGTTTGCCGTAAGAAGGGGGTAAACATAAATGCCTTTGGTCCAATTGAACAACATTCCATGTCTGATCAAATTGGAGAACAAATCAAGGGGAAACAACCTGACAGCATTTCGTCTGATGAAGCAGCTTCATCAATTAATAATCTCCGCACAAAAGTGTTACTAGCAAAGGCAGATGTGGTCGTCGCTTATTTCGGCTCAAGCTATAAACAATGGAACACTGCTTCTGACTGCGGTGTTGCCTTTGGACTAGGAAAACCAGTGCTTCTTGTTCGGGACCCTTCATTACATCACGCTTTAAAGGAAGTTTCAAATCACGCTCAAGTCACCGTTGAATCCTTTGATCAAGCGGCTGAAGTGCTTCATTACATTACGAAGCCAAATGACTATACAAATGAATAGATGACAACCATTTTTTCTTGTCTTCATACACTTTAAAGCTCCCCATGTGCTCAAGTCACATGGGGAGCTTATTTTAAGCCTGATGCAGTGTAGCCACAGTCGTTGCATCCATTTTTTTCACGAGAGAAGTGATTAAAGCTTTTGCTGCCTCATAATCATCCGTGTGGATAATCGAAGCGGACGTATGAATATAACGTGAACAAATGCCAATGACTGCCGACGGAACGCCACTCCCGCTTACATGGACACTGCCCGCATCTGTACCACCTGGAGAAACAAAATACTGGTATGGAATGGATTCACTTTCTGCTGTATCCAAAACGAACTCACGAATACCTTTATGTGTCACCATTGAACGGTCAAAAATCCGCAATAACGCTCCTTGACCCAAGTGTCCAAATTCTTTCTTGCTTCCAGGCATGTCATTGGCTGGGGAAGCATCTAGAGCAAAAAAGACATCTGGCTTTATCATATTCGCTGCTGTCTTTGCCCCTCTCAAGCCAACCTCTTCCTGAACTGTCGCTCCCGCATACAACGTGTTGGGTAATGTTTCGTTTTGAAGAGCTTGCATGAGCTCGATTGCGAGTCCACACCCATAACGATTGTCAAATGCCTTGGCCATCCACTTTTTAGGGTTTGCCATTTCCGTAAAAGGGCATGTTGGAACAATTTGTTGTCCCGGCACGATACCAATGGCTTCAGCATCCGTTTTTGAATCGGCTCCTATATCAATTAGCATTTGTTTAATATCCATTGGTTTGTTTCTTGTTGCATCGTCCAATAAATGCGGAGGAATAGAACTGATGACCCCTGGCACAATGCCATTCGTGGTAACGATTTCGACTCGCTGAGCAAGTAATACTTGGCTCCACCATCCACCTAACGTTTGGAAACGAATCATCCCCGTCTCTGTGATCCCTGTCACCATAAAGCCAACCTCATCCATATGGCCCGCCACCATAACGGTCGGTTCACTTGGCTGACCTTCCTTCACACCAAAAATACTTCCTAGACGATCCTGTTCAATACGATCAGAAACCTTTTCAAGCTCTTGTCTCATAAAAGCACGGACCTCATGTTCAAACCCTGAAGCCCCTCTTAATTCGGTTAATGTTTTAAACAATGCTTTTGTTTTTTGTTCCATCAAACCACACCTTTCCTTATGTAAGCTCTGTCTCTATTGTATCGGAGTGCTCCCCTATTGAAAAGAGAGCACACGCTTTCCTTACTGCCCATTAAGTATGATATACTTTTGTAAATAGTGGACCAATGGAGGCGATCGGATGTCCAAAAAAAGCATAAGCTTTATCGCGGGCGCATGCTTAGGTGCAATCACTGTACGTGTATTGGTCGGGACGTTGTTTAGTTTGAAAATTACAGAGGCTGAAGCTCTTGAGAGGGCAAAACGCCTTGTACGTGACCTTGGTTATGAAATAAGCGGTTCTTGGATCGTCAATCAACCTTCCCCGACCGTCATACAAGGTCGCACCCTTTCCACATTGGAGCTTGGTGTCATGGCAACCGATGCGTACGGTGCTCATCATTTCCATTTTCAAATGGATGTGTACAGTGGAAAACTCTTCGTCCTAACCCCCTATGAGGCAGCACAGTAAAAAATGATCTACAAAAAAATCCAGCCCCTCACTTTAGAGGGAGCTGGATTTTTATAGGTACGTCGTAGACTGCTTGTAAACGTCATTTTGAGTAACGAATTCCATCGAAGAATAGCGTTTTTTCATGATGACAAGAATGATAATCGGAACTGCAACAAGCGCTAAAAGATAAAGTAAAATTGCAGTAAAATGCATGAATTTTCCAGAAGCATCACGGTATTGCTCTTGGAAAGCTGATACCGGCTCAAACCCGCCTACAACTGTTTTATCCGCAATTGTATTTTCAGTTGGGTTAAAAAACATTGTGTTCACATGCGTGAAACCAAAAACTTCGTCGCGCACCGTCAGATATTTAACCTTTGCGCCGACCAATGTTGTAATATTTCCTTCAGGGTCTTCCACGTCAATAACTGTCAGGTCAAATAATTCGAGCGAACCATTTTTAAAGTGAGGATGCTCTTCTTGCAAGAAGGTATTCGCTGCTTGGGAAAATTCACCTGCATATTCACTTGCTTCTGCGGCAGATGCCTGTGGCAATGCCAGTCCAAACAAAACAACAGCAACTGTCATAAAGCTTCCTACCCATTTTTTCAACATCATCTATTCCCTCCTAAACCACTTCTACTCTGCAAAAACACGGAACGAAATTATCATATCATATAAAAGCGCTTTATTCGACTGTTTCTGTCCGATTGCTTAAAGGTTTCGCTGTGAGTGTATATATCGGCTGACCTTTCGCTGAAAACTTTTCCTCGTACTCTGTTTCAATATTTTCGATTGTCGGATCCATTTCAATTTGATGATGAAGATCAAAAGATATGGCCTCCATTCCCCAACCATTTTGTGAAAACGACTCAAGCGAAAAAATGAACAGCCCTTGATTATCTGTTTTCATTTGCAATTGTCCTTCATTCGTAAGCATTTGGGCATAGTGATTTAAAAAACCCGCATGACTTAGGCGTCTCTTCATATGCCTTTTTTTTGGCCATGGATCTGAGAAATTCAAATAAAAAACGTCAACCTCATTGTCAGCAAAGCACTCTGTTAAGCGTTCTGCGTCTACATTTAAAATACAAAGGTTGTTCAGCCCTTGTTCTATGCATTTTTGTAACACACTTACGACGACACTTTCGTGCTTTTCGACAGCGATAAACAACCAATCTGGGTGTTGTGCTGCCAGCTGTGTAATAAACTGGCCTTTCCCCGAGCCGATTTCAATGTGAAGCTTGGTTTTTCCAGCTGCTTGCAGCCATTTCCCTTTTCTCAGCTCTGGTTCTTGGATGGCAATTGAAGGATGCGATTGTAAATAGGATTCTGCCCAAGGCTTATGTTTCATTCTCATTAAAAAACGTCCTTCCAAAAAGAATTCTGGGGCTATTCCCTAAAAGCGCCAGATTGTCATGTTCTATGTTGCACACAATAAATAGACTAAAACGTAAAGGAGGCTTAAGGACGATGCCACTTACTGCAAACGACAAGCTCCGCATCCTTAGAGATATTTTAATCACTCATCAAATGGATCACGCTGCGTCCTCTTCGGAACATGCGCAAATTCAACGCATCGCAAAACGTCTCGCTCAGGATACGGCTATGCCGACCGAAAGCCAGACGCTATTACGAGACGTGCTCAGTTATAGTGAATTGGGAGCTTCTTCGATGGATCAGGCGACACATATTACATCACACGAGGATAAATTGAACCACTGGGTCTCCTTACTGGATCAAATGCAGCTGCACCAATAAAGTTTTAAGGATATGGGTCCAATGGCGCTCTTCTCTCGTTTCATTGCGACCGCGGTGCCACACCATCGAAACAACGGATTGATAGACAACATACCATTTCATCCGTTCCTCAAGGTCTGGGGTTAGCTCTTCTCCATAGTGTGCGAGCCAGGTCGTCCATTCCTCCTGAGGCACATACCAATGTAAAATCATGCCTATGTCCAGGGCGGGGTCAGCAACGACTGCCCCTTCCCAATCAATCAGATAGAGTTCCTCGGCTGCGCTCATCAACCAATTGTTGTGATTGACATCTCCGTGACAGACAACCTTTTCAACATGTAGCTGCACCTTTTCAACACGAGCACTCAAATAATCAATCGAAGTGCGTACCAATATATCGTTCCCGTATAACTGCGTTGCCTGAATGGCGTGCTCACACATTTCCGTCGGGTGCATCGGCTGTTTTCCCAAGCGCTTGAGCATGTTGAGCAAGTCCGTCGAGCGATGGATTTTGCTTAACAATTGAGCAACACGATGGCTTGTCATATCATTTGCTTTGAGCTCGTGACCGTCCATCCAACGCTGCGCTGTGACGACATCACCGTTTTCTAAGCGTTTCGTCCAGATCAGCTTAGGAACAATTCCTTCCGCTGACAGCACTGCAAGAAAAGGAGAGGAATTTCGTTTTAAAAACAATTTTTCGTTATGGGATTGCGCAAAGTAGGCTTCACCAGTTGCTCCGCCAGCAGGCTTTATTTCCCATTCTTTCCCTAAAATATCATCCAACCACTTCACCCTCAATTTCTCCAATGCATTTGCGTCATGCTGATCGCTACTTTTACATTTGAATATCCTTTTTTTGGTGTTCAAATGATGATTTCATACTGTCATACAGTTTATAGAGAGCAAAAAAGCCTGTTCAACAAGGCTTTTTTGAGCTATTTTCAAGTGCTTGAGCTTTTTTATGACCGTCCATTCTAGAACATTTCTTATTATATCAAAAACCCTAAGAAGGGAAAAGCAGAGCTTGCATCATTTTGTTTTTTCTTTTGTCTCACTTTCCCATTCACTTCGATACACAGACGTCGTTTGGCATTGAGACAACAACCGTTCAGCTACTTTTAACTGCGAATATTTTAATGGGGTGGAATTGCTTTGCATCTTTTTAAGCCACTCTTTTTCGTTTCGCAGATCAACGTATTGGGCAAAAGAGATCGATTCAGACGCCTCGATAAATCCTGAAGGACAATAGACGATTTTTTTTATGCTCATTTGACGTTCTTTTTCCGGACAGATTGTTTTTAGTACTTTCTCCATCCTCTGCAATGATTGTATCGGATTTTGCCTTTTGAGCTCTTCTTTGCCATTTTCCATCCAAAAAGAAGCGTCTGTCGTTTCATATACAGCACCGTGTTCTCCCTCAATCATTGTGACACAGTAAATATCGGTTGGGCCAATAATGATCGTATCGAGTTCCACAACCGATTGATTCAATTGAATCACTGGCTTATACATAACAAAATAATTGTCTGGAAGATCACGTAGCCAAAACTGAAGCTGGCTGTCCCGTTTATACGTGTTCACACCATACGACTTTTCAAGCATTGTTGAGCTTGCCCATTTTAGCTGGTGCAAAAATAACTCTTCCAAAAACATGGATTTCACTTCATGCAGTGTGCCTGTAAATGGCTCAGGACTCTTCTCTTCAACCTCTTTTGTCTTCTTGAAAAGACGGAACACCCTATCTTGCCAACCCTTTTTGTCATCATCAATTCCCCAATCCTTCAGTGACGATTGATCGTTTTCTGGGTGCACCAAAGTTTGATTATGATGAGCGTTTTTCAAATGTCGCCAGCGCTGTTGCTTCAGACGAATGAATTGGCTAGGGTATTTAAACATATCACTTTCGTATCGTGAAACAAAATCTTGTAGCTTAATGAGCTGAGCCATGATAGCTTCGCCTTCTTTCTCCTTATTCTCTATTTAACATTTCGTACGATGTACCGATCTTTTGAAGAGGGAGGTCATTTAAAACATGATATTTTGGCAGAAATAAAGGTTTAATTTCAAATATCGTTATTTTCTCTAACGACCATGAGGGCAAATGGATTGGTTTTCCTAAAAAATCACTTTCTACCTGTTGGGTTTGATCTGCCCATCGTTTCGCTAACGTCACATGCGGAGTGAAGGTTCGTTTTTCTGGCGTTCGCCCTGTCTTTTGCAATGCCTTTTCTATAGCAGCGTGCAATCGGAGCAAAGGCCCGGTTTTTTCCACACCAGCATAGACGACTCGCGGCTGTTTTTCTTTCCCGAATGAAGCAATGGTTGTCCAATGCATGCACACCGACGAATTTAATTGCGACACCGACAACAGTGCATCGTTGATCTCGTCAAGTTTTTCTAGGGACACGCTCCCGAGAAATGCAAAAGTGAGATGGAAATCCTCTTCATGCGTCCACTGCTTCATTACTGCGTGCGATGCCAAATGCTGTTGTAAGCTTCGTAAAGGTTCATAAAAGGACGTTGGGATTTTTGCCCCTATAAAATAATGAGCTGCCACCGTAAGCTCCTCCTTTCAGGATAAAATGCTTCGGTATGCATTGATGTCCAATCCTGTGATAAAATAAACCGATAGGATTTTAGGACAAAGGACGTGTATTGTTTGACCATTGTAAATAACATCGCTGAATTAATTGGAAACACACCATTACTTAAGCTGAATAAACTCAGCCCAAAAGATGGTGCTGCGGTCTACGCAAAACTTGAGATGATGAACCCAAGCGGAAGCGTAAAAGATCGAGCAGCCTATCAAATGATACAATCTGCTGAGGAAAAAGGTCAAATCAAACCTGGGGCAACCATTATTGAACCAACAAGTGGCAATACCGGGATTGGCTTGGCGATGAACGCAGCAGCACGTGGCTATAAAGCCATTCTTGTGATGCCCGACACGATGTCTCAAGAGCGCGTTAATTTATTGAAGGCTTACGGTGCTGACGTTGTTCTCACACCAGGGGATGAAAAAATGCCAGGCGCCATTCGAAAAGCAAAACGGCTAGTAAAAGAAATTGATAACAGCTTTATGCCAATGCAATTTAGCAATGATGCCAACCCTGAGGCCCACAGAATGTCAACAGCTCCTGAAATTATCGACGCGATGAACGAGCTTGGCAAGCCATTAGATGCTTTTGTTGCAACTGCTGGCACAGGCGGGACCATTACTGGGACAGGCGAAGAGTTGAAAAAAGCCTTTCCGGACATTGCCATTCACGTCGTAGAACCTGATGGATCGCCAGTTTTATCTGGTGGAAAACCAGGCAGGCATAAGCTTGTTGGCACAAGTCCAGGATTTATTCCAGATATATTAAATCAAGACGTTTACTCTTCTATCATCAGATTAAAGGATGAGGACGCTTATAAAACGGCAAGGGATCTCGCTCGGTTAGAAGGTCTTCTTGTTGGTCCATCAAGTGGAGCTGCGTGCTTTGCTGCATTAACCGTAGCGAAAAACTTAACCCCTGAACAAACCGTTGTGTTTATTGCCTGTGATACAGGGGAGCGCTATTTATCTGGTGACTTATTTGATTTCCAGTAACTGACACGACTCTCAGACATTTGCGTTTGTTTTTAAAGAAGAATCGTTGTAAAATGTTTGTAAAAGGTTTTGAAAAATCAACTGTTCACTAAGTTTTCGTTGTAAAATGTTTGTAGTGGCATAAACATAGGGTAATTATACTTCACTGTCCCCCATCCAGACACCCATGCTTATTAAGTGTGAAGGAGTGGTTCTTTGAATCCATCAACCGGCCGGATGTTAACACGAGTGAAATCCATTTATATTTATATCCGCCAAAACGGTACTGTATCTACTAGCGAGCTCGTCGACGAATTTGGGATTACCCAACGAACGATCCAGAGAGACCTGCATGTATTGGCATATAATGATTTGGTACACAGCCCTAGCCGCGGACATTGGACAACCACCGAAAGACACAAAGCGACAGTTGCTAAATAAATTTCTGCGTAATTTCATAGGCGCAAAAAGCGATAAACAAGAAGTTCCCAACCTTGCGGAACTTCTTGTTTTTTATTTTTCTGATGAAGTTGTATTGAGCTACTCCTTTACTTACGATAAGTGAAAGGTCCCTCTCTTAGTAATAAAACATCGTCAAGCTCTCAATCTAAGCTTTTTCATAAGTCCTGGACCAAAAACCTTCTCTGCATAACCTGTTCTTAAAGCGACTAATCCATAGATAAGCGCACCGATTAGTACGCCTGTCCCAAGAACAACAACAGCATTCCAACGATTGTTTTCAATGGGCAACCATACTTGAAGCGTAGCACTCCAAATGCCAACGCAAAGGCACATGAACAGGCACATCAGAAAAACCAATAATGAACGTCTTTTCAAGCGCTTGAACGGATATCCTGTTGTGCGGTGTATGGCATAAAAATTAAAGAGCACGGCAAACCCAAATCCAAGCATTGTGGCAACCGGTGCACCATCCGCTTGGAGCACAAGGATGAGCGGATAGGTGAGTAAGCATTTAACGATAAAGCCTATCGTTAAGCTTAACATCGCAACTCTTTGACGATTGACACCTTGTAAGATGGATGTCGTAATTGTAAAGAGCGCAAACAACAAGGCGGCTGGCGCATACCAACCTAAAATAGACGCGTACACTGAAAATTGGTCTGAAATGCCGAAAAATGCTGCATAGGCTGGCTTCGCTAGGATCGACAAACCTAGAGCGGCTGGCATGATAAGAAAGATAATGATCTGTAACGCTTGAGTGATGTATTTGTGTACATCTGTCGTGCGTTTTGCAACATAAGCAGACGTTACCGTTGGAATTAACGTTAACGCGAAGCCTGTCGCGAGTGAAACTGGAATCATGATGAGCTTGTGCCCGTAAAGGGTATACGCTGAAAATGCCCCACTCGTGTCGCCACTGAAGCCAGACACAGCGAGTGCTGTATTAAACGTAAACATATCAACAAGCTGAAACAACGGCACTGCAAGCCCAACAAACACAAAGGGTATCGCGTAACGTAATAATTCTCGATACACTTCATCCAACGGTTTTTTCGGATGAGGTTTGCTCTGTGTCAGCATCTCATTAAGTCCATCTTTGCGTTTTTTCCAAAAATACACTAACGTGACGAGACCACCAAGTGCTCCAACAAAGGCAGCAAGTGTCGCTATGCCTACAGCTGTTTGCATATCACTTTGGAACCAATACAAAGCAATGGAACATCCAATCACAATGAAGGCGACGCGGATGATTTGTTCAATAACGGTAGACACTGCTGATGGCCCCATAGACTGATGGCCTTGAAAGAATCCTCTCATCAAGCTCATTGCTGGTACGATAATGAGCGCTGTCGACACAAGTCGAATCACATTGACCACGTCAGAGGTGGCATGCACGGAGCCTTCATTGACGACAAAGGGCGCAATCCAAGGCGCGATGATAAAGAGAAAAAGAAAAGAAATGACGCCCGTCAAACCCATCACCTTGAGACCAGAACGAAACAATCGTCTCCCCGTTTGATAATCACCTATCGTATTGTATTTCGAAATGAATTTCGAGACAGCTAAAGGAACTCCCATCGTCGCAATACTTAACATGATGGAATAAGGTATGTAAGCATAAGAGTATAATGCACCGCCCTGTTCACCTAAGAGCGCGTTTAGTGGAAAAACGAGAATCATACCTAAAAATTTCGAGATAAATGTGGCGGAAGTCAATAAAAAAGTGCCCCGCAATAAGCGCGAAACTGCCATGCTAGACCTCCCTACGTTAAATTTTGCAGACCTTTGTATTTTATCACAAAATCATTCCTTTCACTCAGTCGTTTATCTGGAAGTCTTTCGAATATGAATTCTCTTCAAAATGAGGGTGACAAGTTTAGAGGAAGCATTACAACAGGGAGAGACATTTTCACAGAAGGCTTGCAAGCGTGGCGTTTTCACTCAAAGGATAATAAAAAAAGACATCTTCTGCCTTAATGGGCGGAAGATGTCTTTTTGGTTGATTACTCTTTATTTAAGTAAGCGCGCAGCATCCAGTCATCTTTTTTGTATTCTTCGAGCATGGCATGGAATACATCAGCGATGGCGAATTCTTGATGCTCTTCAAGGCTTTCAATGAGCTGCTTGGACTCTTCACCGATAGCAAACAAATCATCTGAAATGGTTTCAACCATTTCATCAGCTGCCTCATGACCACTCGCTTCTTTAATTGTCGCATTGCGCATAAACTCGTCCATCGACGCACATGGCTTCATTTTAATCGCCAACATATGCTCTGCAATTTCATCAATATGATTTTTAGTGGAATCGTACATATCTTCAAATTTCTCATGGAGTGAGAAGAAATGTGGTCCCTTCACATACCAGTGATAATGGTGCAATTTAATATAGAGGACATGCAGGTTGGACAATTGTCTGTTCACTTGTAGCTCTAGTTCGGCAACGTCTTTCGCTCTTTGTTCGGTTGACATATGATCTCCTCCAAATTAATTCGTTGTCTTCGTGCTTCTCTATATCTATAACCTAAAATGCAAGAAAAGAAACCTCATTCAAGACGGCAAAAAACGCCCCCTGCTTATAAACAAGGGGACGCTTTAGGCAATATGGAGTAAAACACTTTATTCTTATAACGTTTTTTAATGATTCGAACGGCAGACCTCGCCGTTTGCAAATCATCTGCGATGACCACAATGTCTTTTGAGCAACGAGCTTCCTCTCTCATTTCTCTTGGTAAATACGACAGTGGGATGTTTTTTGTCACTATGGACGGAGCCTTATTAAATGAGATGAAGTCCCGAACGTCAATGACGTAATATTTGCTTTGATCTGCGCATTCAAACGCAAGCTGCTTCATTAGAAAAGACGGCTCTATCCAAAAGCGCCATAGGATAATCATCCCTAAGATAAGGAACAGGCACCACCAAAGTAGCCCTTCCACAATCTTATTTCTCCGGAGTCTTGGTAGGGCCTTCCCAAGCGAGCATGCCACCTACCATATTCGTCGTTTGAAACCCTTGATTGTCAGCAAAGTCGGCTGCCATTGCGCTACGTTTCCCTGAGCGGCATACAAAAACAATTTCCTTTGTCTTATCCAGCTCTTCAATTCTTTCAGGCAACGTTGAGAGTCTTATATGCAAAGCCTCTGGAATGATTCCTTCAGCCACTTCTTCATCTTCACGAACATCGACAACGACAAAAGATGAAGTCTCCAATGTCTGTTCGAGCTCTTTCGCTGTCATTTCCTTCATGTTTTTTTCCTCCCCTTTTCTATCCTGCATTATATTTTCACTGATCTTGTGACGTGCGTCAAGCACAATGAACTGAATTCTGGGAATGAATTTCAGAATTTTTATGCGAACTGAAAAGCATCCATGCTGAAAGATGTAAAAAGGGATTAGGAATTATGGAGGACTTTTATATGCAAGCTGCCATACGCTCGCTTTCCGCGGGCGAACTGCGAGCCTCCTCGATCGCTTGCGCGCTCTGCGGGGTCTCGCTTAGCTCGCTATTCCCGCAGGAGTCTCGCTAGTGGCTGCTTTTAGTTGAATTTCATTTCTTAGTTTCTTGGACTGTATAGTTAATTTACATTTAAAAATCACGCAAATTAGAAATAGATAGGGCTAATTCATATTATTTTCGCAAATCATCTTGTTCAATTTCTTCAGGGTCAGTAATTTTCTAAGTTTGTGCTGTTTCAGTAAGAGACAATCGGAGCATCACACCAATCGGTAGCGCATAGTTCTCTATTTCAGCATCATCTTATGCCACACACCAAACGTTTTGATTTGCCTATAGGAATATGGACGCTCAACGTCATAACTCGCTGTCACTGTTACATTCACTTGCAATAGAGATGGACTTCAACTTACTTTGTCGTCCCGTCAGAAATCGTTTTGAGGTATCAGCTGCGTTTATGCCAATCCCACTACTTATAATTATTGTTGGAGTTGTTGCTGTGAATTCTTATATTTTTTACAAACTTTCTTTAACGTCATAAAGCAATTTCAAATTCGCTTCCATTGTCAGTAGTAATAGAGTAACGTCCACCATCTCTTAGATAATTAATGGTCCAAAACGTGTTTTGTTTACTTTTTTTATAAAAGTTGGAAATGTCTAACGGTCTTGTTTTATAATTAAATTGATCGGCGAGGTTTTCATCTATTCTGCTTCCCCCAACCAAAAAACCTGAAAAACCAAGAGCATTACCGTAAGACAGCTCATATGACCATTCATCATCGACGCTAACAGTAGTAAAATGATTTTTATAGATAGCAATAGGTAGAGTTCCCTCAAGTTCAATATCTAGAAACATTTTCCGGTAAATACTATCGTCTGTTAAAAAAATGTTCATAAGTACACGATCTACACCAATGTTATTCTTCAATGTAATCTCTTTCCCTCTTACTTCTTCAAATTCCCCTCCTATTATGCTTGCCTCTGGGACCCTTGTAATTATATTTGTACCAGTTATTGAAACCTCAATTAATTCGTTCAAATCATCGAATGAATCCGGACTTTTCTTCACAACGTTCTGAAAACGTTGAATAACTGATGCCACTTCTGCACGTGTTGTTGTTTCCCCTGGCTTAAAGCTATCATCTGGAAAGCCTTTCATAATCCCTGTACCAAATGCGACAGCTGCACCTTGCTGGTCTGCTCCTTTAAACTGCTTGTGATCCGTAAACGGAAGCAATGCAGTCTTGCTGTCTGCGAACGCTTGATTGTACGAACTGTTTTCTACTCCAAGTGCTTTGGCCACCCAAACAGCCATTGTTTTTCTAGACAACGACGCATTAGGACGGAATGTTGAAGCATGTCCAACAATGCCTGACGCCTTCGCGCTAGCAATCGCATCTTCAGCCCAATGACCCTGAACATCTGAATAGCTAGAGCTATTCGATTCCGCATCAATCATACGTGTAAGGATAGTGACAAACTCTGCACGAGTAATATCCCGATCTGGACCAAAAGTTCCATTGCCATAGCCTTTTAAAATGCCTTGACCAACTGCGTTCTGAATGCTGGAATTGGCCCAATGCGAATTGGATACATCGGAAAATACTTTCGCCTCCGCTTTCACAATGGTTGTAGCTATTGCAATTACTGTAATAAGGAATACACTTGAATCCATTTCATAACTCCGAACCCATACGGCTCTAAGAGTAAAACCACATAAAAAATAGAGCACCTCCCCAAAACCTGTATAATGATAGTTGCGACACAC